>VGUP01000001.1 GCA_016874175.1 Gammaproteobacteria bacterium
GGCACGGTGGTGACGGGGCGCATTGAGCGCGGCATCGTGAAGGTGAACGAAGAAGTCGAGATCATCGGTCTGAAGGACACGGTGAAGACGACGTGCACGGGCGTTGAGATGTTCCGCAAGCTGCTCGATGAGGGTCAGGCGGGCGACAACGTGGGCGTGCTGCTGCGCGGTACGAAGCGCGAGGACGTGGAGCGTGGTCAGGTGTTGGCGAAGCCTAGCAGCATCATGCCGCACACGAAGTTCGAGTGTGAGGTGTACGTGCTGACGAAGGAAGAAGGCGGGCGTCACACGCCGTTTTTCAAGGGCTATCGGCCGCAGTTTTACTTCCGCACGACGGATGTGACCGGGACGATCGAGTTGCCGGGCAACACCGAGATGGTGATGCCGGGGGACAACATCAAGATGACGGTGGAGCTGATTGCGCCGATCGCGATGGAAGATGGGCTGCGTTTTGCCATCCGCGAGGGTGGTCGCACCGTCGGCGCCGGCGTCGTCGCCAAGATCCTGAAGTAAGGACAAAGAAATATGGCTAACCAGAGTATCCGTATCAGGCTGAAGGCCTTCGACCATCGCCTGATCGACACTTCCGCGCGCGAAATCGTCGAGACGGCCAAGCGCACCGGTGCCACCGTGCGTGGCCCCGTGCCGCTGCCGACCAAGATGGAGCGCTATACGCTTCTGGTCAGCCCGCACGGCGACAAGGACGCCCGTGACCAGTTCGAGCTGCGCACCCACAAGCGCCTCATGGACATCCTCAACCCCACCGACAAGACCGTGGACGCCTTGATGCGTCTCGAGCTGCCGGCGGGCGTGGACGTGCAGATCAAGCTCAACTGAGCAGGGACTGACAGACAGGCAATGCGGGGGCAAGCGTCCCGGGGATCTCGGGACGCTTGCAAACCCCTCAACCCACGATTACACTGCGCGCCCTTTTTGATCCCGGACCTTTTCCGGGATGGGCCGCAGAAATCGGCGGGATCGGGCGAGGTTGGCGGCGTGCCGCCAAGACCACTCGAGATACTTCGCGGCGCACCGCTGCGGAGCCTCCAGTCGTCACCCTCATCACCCGAACGGTTCGATAAGAGTTTTTTGTGCCCGCCAATCGCAGTGGGCGCAGGAGAGATGTACATGGCAATCGGTCTTGTCGGCCGCAAGTGCGGCATGACCCGCGTGTTCACGGAGGCGGGTGAATCTGTTCCCGTGACCGTCATCGAGGTTCTCCCGAACCGCGTGACGCAAGTCAAATCCACTGACAAGGATGGTTACAAGGCCATTCAGGTCACCTACGGCAATCGTCGTCCGCAGCTCGTTTCCAAGGCGCTGTCAGGCCACTACGCGAAAGCGGGTACGGCCCCCGGCAAGTCGCTGGTCGAGTTCCGGCTGGTCGACAAAGAGGGCGAGGGCGTCGCCGTCGGTGCCGAAATCAAGGCGTACCACTTCCAGGTTGGTCAGGTCGTCGATGTGACCGGCACCACCATCGGCAAGGGCTTTGCGGGCACCATGAAGCGTCACAACTTCGGTGGTCACAACGCGACGCACGGTGTCTCGGTGTCGCACCGCACCCCGGGATCCATCGGCCAGCGCCAGACACCGGGCCGCGTGTTCCAGGGCAAGCGCATGTCGGGCCATATGGGCGTCGCCCGTCGCACGACTGAGAACCTCAAGGTCGTCGAGGTGGATGCCGAGCGCAATCTGCTGCTGATCCGCGGTGCCGTTCCGGGTGCCGAGGGTGGCGAGGTGATCGTGCGGCCGTCCGTCAAGGCGGCGCGGCTCGCCAAGCGCAAGCGCATCGTGCCGACCAAGGGCGCCGGGCAGGCTAAGGCCGCTCCGGGCAAGAAGTGATCGGGAGCGAATCGGTCATGAAGATCAAAATCGCTGGCGGCTCGAACGAGCTGCAACTCTCGGAGGCCACTTTCGGCACCGAGTACAACGAGGCCCTGGTGTACCAGGTCGTTACTGCTTACCGCAACGCCGGTCGCTCGGGCACCAAGGCCCAGCTCACCAAGGCCGAGGTTCGTGGCGGCGGCAAGAAGCCCTGGGGCCAGAAAGGCACGGGTCAGGCACGCGCCGGTTCGAGCCGCAGCCCCATTTGGGTGGGTGGCGGTCGCGCCTTCGCAGCCAAGCCGCGCAGCTTCGAGCAGAAGGTCAACCGCAAGATGTATCGCGGCGCCATTCGCTCCATGCTCTCGGAGCTCGTGCGTCAAGATCGCCTCGTCGTTACCAACGGTATCGATCTCGAAGCGCCGAAGACCAAGTTGCTTGCCGCGCAGCTCAAATCGCTGGCGCTCGACAACGTGCTGATCGTGGTCGAGGCCATCGAAGAAAAGTTGTTCCTTGCTGCGCGTAACCTGCCGCACGTCGATGTGCTGCCGGTCACCGCGCTCAACCCGCTCGCGCTCGCGAGCTACGACAAGGTGCTGATGACCGTCGGCGCCGTGAAGATGATCGAGGAGCGCCTGCAATGACGGCTGTCGCATCCAAACTCAGCCAAGAGCGGCTGATCAACGTGCTGGTGGCGCCGCACGTCACCGAAAAATCGGCACTCGCCATGCAGAACTCCAATCAATACGCGTTCCGCGTGCGTCGTGACGCTGCGAAGCCCGACATCAAGGCCGCCGTAGAGCTCATGTTCCAGGTCAAAGTCGAGTCGGTGAACGTGGTCAACGAACCCGGCAAGGTCCGCCGCTTCGGCAAGACCCCGGGCCGCACCCAAGATTCGAAGAAGGCCTACGTGCGTCTCGCACCGGGCCAGACCATCGACCTCGAAGCGAGGAAAGCCTGATGGCACTTCTCAAAATGAAGCCGACGTCGCCGGGCAGCCGGTTCGCCGTCAAAGTCGACAAGTCCCACCTCTGGAAGGGTGACCCGTACGCGCCGCTGACCGAGCGTCAGGCGAAGACGGGCGGTCGCAACAACTTCGGCCGTATTACTACGCGCCACAAGGGCGGCGGTTCGCGGCAGAAGTACCGCGTCATCGACCTGAAGCGCGACAAGGACGGCGTCAAGGGCGTGGTCGAGCGGATCGAGCACGATCCGAATCGCACCAGTCACATTGCGCTCATCAAGTACATGGACGGCGAGCGTCGCTACATTCTTGCGCCGAAGGGCGTGGTGCCGGGCGATGAAATCCGTTCGGGTGCCGACTCGCCGATCAAGGCGGGCAACGCCATGCAGTTGCGCCACATTCCGGTGGGTTCGACCGTGCACAACGTCGAGCTGAAGCCGGGTGCCGGCGGTCAGTTGGCGCGCAGCGCCGGCAGCTCGGTGCAGTACACCGCCCGCGAAGGCATCTATGCCTACATCCGCCTCAAGTCTGGCGAAACCCGCAAGGTGCACATCGATTGCCGCGCCACCATCGGCGAAGTGAGCAATGACGAGCACAACCTGCGCAGCTACGGTAAGGCCGGTGCGAAGCGCTGGCTCGGCATTCGGCCGACGGTCCGCGGTCTGGCGATGAACCCGGTCGATCACCCCCACGGTGGTGGTGAAGGCAAGTCTGGCCAAGGTAACCCGCACCCGGTTTCGCCGTGGGGCTGGAACACCAAGGGCAAGAAGACCCGTACCAACAAGCGCACGAATCACATGATCGTGCAGCGTCGACAGAACAAGGTCCGCTGAGCGGTCCGGTAAGGTCAGGAGTCAAAAGTGCCTCGTTCACTGAAGAAAGGTCCGTTCGTCGATCTGCACCTCGCCAAGAAGGTGCAGACCGCCGCTGCCAAGAACGATCGCAAGCCGATCAGGACTTGGTCGCGTCGTTCGATGGTCACCCCTGAGATGGTGGGTCTAACCATTGCCGTGCACAACGGCAAGCAGCACATCCCGGTGCTCGTCACCGAGAACATGGTCGGTCACAAGCTCGGCGAGTTCGCGCCGACCCGCACCTTCAAGGGGCACTCGGGCGACAAGAAAGTCGCGGCCTGAGCGGAGATCAAGCAATGGAAGTCACGGCAAAACTCAAGTACGCGCGCATCTCGCCGCAGAAGTGCCGGCTGGTCGCCGACGTGGTTCGCGGCAAGCCCGTGGGCAACGCGCTCGCGACGCTGCGCTTCATGCCGAAGAAGAGCGCGGAAATCGTGCTCAAAGTTCTCGAGTCGGCGGTGGCGAACGCCGAGAACAACAACGGCGCCGACATCGACGAACTCAAAGTTCAGCGCATCATGGTCGACACTGCTCCGGTGCTGAAGCGTTTCGCCGCTCGCGCCAAAGGTCGCGGTGCTCGCATCGTCAAGCGCAACAGCCACATCACCGTCGTCGTCGGCGACGGCAGGAAGGACTGATCCATGGGCCAGAAAGTGAATCCAATAGGCATCCGCCTCGGCATTACCCGCGAGTGGTCCTCGAAGTGGTATGCGAGCAAGAAGCAATTTCCGGTGCTCGTGCACACGGACTTCCGCGTGCGTGAGTTCCTGCGCAAGAAGCTGGCCGAGGCCTCGGTCTCGCGGATCCAGATCGAGCGCGCGGCGAACAAGGTCAACATCACGATCGAGACTGCGCGTCCCGGTATCGTGATCGGCAAGAAGGGAGAAGACATCGAGAAGCTGCGCGCCGAAACGGCGACGCTGCTCGGTCGCCCGGTCGCCGACATTCGTCTCAATATTTCCGAGATCCGCAAGCCTGAACTCGACGCGCAGCTCGTTGCCGACGGCATCGCGCAGCAGATCGAGAAGCGCGTGATGTTCCGCCGCGCCATGAAGCGCGCCGTGATGAGCACCATGCGCAGTGGCGCGCTCGGTATCAAGGTGCGGCTCTCGGGTCGCCTCAACGGTGCCGAAATCGCGCGCACCGAGTGGTCGCGTGAAGGACGCATTCCGCTGCACACCTTCCGCGCCGACATCGATTACGGCTTCGGCGAAGCCCGCACCACCTACGGCGTGATTGGCGTCAAGGTGTGGATCTTCAAGGGCGAAGTGTTCGACAAGGAAGACCTGGCGAAGGTCGCCCCCGAGGGTGATGCTGCCGCTGCTCCCGCCACCGATGCTGCCGCAGCTGCTGCTGCGCCGGCGGCCTGAGCGGACTGAGGAATTGCAGCCATGATGCAACCCAAGCGCACCAAATACCGCAAGCAGTTCAAGGGCGACAACGCCGGACTCGCGCAGCGCGGCAATAGCGTGGCCTTCGGTGATTTCGGCCTCAAGGCCACCGAGCGCGCGCGCATGACCGCTCGTGAGATCGAAGCCGCGCGCCGCGCGATGGCCCGTCACGTGAAGCGTGGCGGTCAGATCTGGATCCGTGTTTTTCCGGACGTTCCTATCTCGAAGAAGCCGCTCGAAGTCCGCATGGGCTCGGGCAAGGGCAACGTCGAGCACTGGGTCGCCAAGGTCAAGCCGGGCAAGGTCCTCTTCGAAATGGAAGGGGTGGACGAAAAGACTGCGCGCGAAGCGTTCCGGTTGGCCGGCGCCAAGCTCTCTGTCACGACCTCCTTCGTGAAGCGACAGGTACGCTGACATGAATGCCAAGGATCTGCGCGGCAAAGCCGCGAACGAACTCAACGAGGAACTCCTCAAGCTGCGTCGCGAGCAGTTCTCGCTGCGCATGCAGCGCGCGACGGGTCAGGCGGTCAAGCCGCACGACTTCGGCCGTGCGCGCAAGGACATCGCTCGCCTGAAGACGGTGCTCGCCGAGAAGGCGGCTGCTGCCAAGGCCCCGGGGAAGTAAGCCATGAACACCGCAACCGAAGACACCAAGACCCTGCGCACGCTCACCGGGCGCGTGGTCGGCAACAAAATGAACAAGACCATCGCGGTCGAGATCGAGCGCCTGGTCAAGCATCCGCGCTACGGCAAGTACATTCGCCGCACGACCAAGCTGCTCGCGCATGACGAGACCAACGAGTCGCGCGAGGGAGACACCGTGACCATCGCCGAGTGCCGGCCGCTGTCGCGCAACAAGTCCTGGCGGCTGGTGTCCGTCGTGGAGCGTGCGTCGTGATCCAGCTGCAATCATTGCTGAATGCCGCCGACAACAGCGGTGCCAAGACGCTCATGTGCATCAAAGTAATGGGCGGCACGCGCCGTCGTTACGCTGCCGTGGGCGACATCATCAAAGTTTCCGTCAAAGACGCGATTCCGCGCGGCAAGGTCAAGAAGGGCGAGGTCTACGACGCCGTCGTGGTGCGTACTCGCCGTGGCGTGCGCCGGCAGGATGGTTCGCTGATCAAGTTCGACGGCAATGCCGCCGTGCTGCTCACCAACAAGCTCGAGCCGATCGGCACGCGCATCTTCGGACCCGTCACGCGCGAGCTGCGCACGGCGCAGTTCATGAAGATCATCTCGCTCGCGCCGGAAGTGCTCTGAGGACACCGTCATGAGAAAGATCCGCAAGGGCGACAACGTCATCGTTATCTCGGGCCGCGACAAGGGTCGCAAGGGCGCCGTGATCAATGTGCTCGACGACGAAACTTTGATCGTCGAGAACATCAACCGCGTGAAGCGTCACACCCGCGGCAACCCGCAGCAAAACAAGCCGGGCGGCATCGTCGAGAAGGAAGCCCCGCTGCATGTTTCAAAAGTGGCGCTTTTCAACCCGGGTACGCAGAAAGCCGACCGCGTGGGCGTCAAGCGTCTCGCCGACGGCAAGCGTGTCCGCTTCTTCAAGTCCAACGGAGAAATGATCGACGCTTGAGCGTCGATCCTTCAGGACCACCAGCATGGCAAGACTTCAACAGTATTACCGCGACAAGGTTGTGCCGCAGCTTCGCAAGGACCTCTGCGTCAGCAACGTCATGGAAGTCCCGAAGATCGTGAAGATCACGGTCAACATGGGCGTGGGCGAGGCCGTGGCCGACAAAAAGGTCATCGAAGCCGCCGCCGGCGATCTCGCCAAGATCACCGGCCAGAAGCCCGTGCTCTGTCAGGCGCGCAAGTCGATCGCATCGTTCAAGGTCCGCGAAGGCCTGGCGATCGGTTGCAAGGTCACGCTGCGCGGCGCGCGCATGTACGAATTCCTTGATCGCCTGATCAGCGTCGCGATGCCGCGTATTCGCGACTTCCGTGGCGTGTCGCCGCGCTCCTTCGACGGCCGTGGCAACTACAACATGGGCGTCAAAGAACAGATCATTTTCCCGGAGATCCAGTACGACCAGATCGATCAAATCCGGGGCATGGACATCACCATCACCACGACGGCGAAGGACGACAAGGGAGGCCGAGCTTTGCTCGAGGCTTTCCAGTTCCCCTTCCGCAAGTAATAGGGCAGCAAAGAACATGGCCAAGACGAGCATGGTGGAGCGCGAGAAGCGTCGCGCCGCAACCGTCAAAAAACACGCGGCGAAGCGCGTCAAGCTGAAAGAGGCGATCCGCGATCCGCGTACGTCTCCGGAAGATCGCGCTGCAGCGCAGGCTGCACTGCAGAAGATGCCGCGTGACGCGAGCCCGAGCCGCGGCCGCAAGCGCTGTGCGATCTCCGGTCGCCCGCGTGGGGTGTATCGCAAGTTCGGCCTCTCGCGCGTGAAGATTCGCGAGACCGCGAGCCGCGGCGAGCTGCCGGGCGTGTCGAAGGCGAGCTGGTAGGAGCGCACGCCATATGAGCATGACTGATCCCATTGCCGACCTGCTGACCCGCATCCGCAACGCCCAACTCGCGCGCAAGAGCGAAGTGAGCGTCGGTTCGTCGCGCCTCAAGCAGGCGGTCGTCAAAGTGCTGAAGGACGAAGGCTACGTTGCGGATTTCCGCATCGCCTCGGACGGCGGCAAGAACACCATGACCATCGCCCTCAAATATTACGAGGGTCGTCCGGTCATCGATCGTCTAGAGCGCGTCTCGCGCCCCGGTCTGCGTATTTATCGCGGCAAAGACGAATTGCCCAAGGTACTCGGCGGCATGGGGACGGTGATCGTCTCCACCCCGAAGGGTGTCATGACGGACAAGCAGGCCCGCGCCATCGGCCAGGGCGGCGAAGTCCTGTGCATCGTCGCTTGAGGAAGCGAACATGAGTCGTGTAGCAAAACAACCGGTCGTGTTGCCGCAAGGTGTCACCGCCACCATCACCGCCGAGACGGTGACATTGAAGGGTGCCAAGGGCTCGCTCTCGGTGCCGCTCAACGGCGGCGTCAAGGTCGTGCAGGGCGACAAGCAGCTCGAACTGCAGTACGACGCGAGCAACCGCATGCAGGCGGGAGCCACGCGTGCGCATCTGGCGAATATCGTTACCGGCATCACCAAGGGGTATGAGCGCAAGCTCGAACTCGTGGGCGTCGGTTACCGTGCCGCGGTGCAGGGCAAGACGATCAACCTTACCTTGGGTTTCTCGCATCCGGTCGCCATCGAGATGCCCGAAGGCATCTCGGTCGAGGCGCCGAGCCAGACCGAAATTCTCATCAAGGGGATCGACAAACAGCGCGTCGGTCAGGTGGCGGCAGAGATTCGCGGACTGCGTCCGCCTGAGCCTTACAAGGGCAAGGGTGTGCGTTATTCCGGCGAGCAGATCTCGCTCAAGGAAGGCAAGAAGAAGTAACCGCAGGCGCGCAACGAGGATCGAGCAATGCAGATCACAAAGAAAGAGCGACGACAGCGCCGTGCCGTGCGGGCCCGCGCCAAGATTCGCGAGCTGGCTCAACCCCGGCTCACCGTACACCGTACGCCGCGGCACATTTACGCGCAGGTGTTCGATGCCACGGGGTCACAGGTGCTGGCCGCAGCATCGACCGTGCAGGATGCGGTGGCCAATGGCCTCGCGGGCACCGGCAATGTCGAGGCCGCCAAGGCCGTCGGCCGCGTGATTGCCGAGCGCGCCAAGGCCGCCGGCATCAGCAAGGTCGCGTTCGATCGCGCGGGATTCATGTACCACGGACGCATCAAGGCGCTGGCAGATGCCGCGCGTGAAGCGGGCCTGGAATTTTAAGGCAGGACACACACGCTATGGCACGAGTGGAAAAATCCCAGGCGACCGACGAGTACCTCGAGAAGCTCGTTGCGGTGAACCGCACCTCCAAGACCGTGAAGGGCGGCCGCCAGTTCGGCTTCACCGCACTCACTGTGGTGGGTGACGGCGCCGGTCGCGTCGGTTTCGGCTTCGGCAAGGCGCGCGAAGTGCCGGTCGCCATCTCCAAGGCGATGGCCGCTGCCCGCAAGAACATGGTCAACGTTTCTTTGAAGAACGAGACCTTGCACTACTCGGTGAAGGGTAGCCACGGCGCGACGCGCGTGCTGATGCAGCCTGCCTCCGACGGTACCGGTGTCATCGCCGGCGGCGGCATGCGTGCGGTGCTCGAGTGCGCGGGCGTACGCAACGTGCTCGCCAAGAGCTACGGTTCGCGCAATGCGATCAACGTTGTACGGGCCACGGTCAAGGCGCTCGCCTCGGTGCGTTCGCCCGAAGAAATCGCCGCCAAGCGCGGTAAGTCCCTCGAAGAAATCACGGGTTGATTGTCATGGCGGCCAAGCAGCTGAAAGTCACTTTGAAGAAGAGCGTCTACGGCCAGCTCGCGAACATCGCGCAGTCGGTACGCGGGCTCGGACTGCGCAAGCGGCATCAGACGGTCACCGTTGCCGATACGCCGGAGAATCGCGGGCTGATCCGCACGGCGCGTCATCTGCTTGCGGTGGTCGAGGGCTGAGGCCCGTCGCCGCAGACTGAAGGAGATTCAAACGATGCGTATCAACACCATCAAGCCTGCCCCGGGTTCCAAGCGTCCGCGCTTGCGCGTCGGCCGCGGTGCTTCGGCGGGTCAGGGCAAAACTTGCGGACGCGGCGTCAAGGGACAGCGTGCACGCAAGGGCGGCTATCACAAGGTCGGCTTCGAAGGCGGCCAGATGCCGCTGCAACGTCGCATGCCGAAGGTCGGCTTCCGCTCGGCCATCAAGGCCACGCGCGCCGAAGTTCGTCTCGACGAACTCGCCAAGGTGAACGCCGAGGTCATCGATCTGGCGGCGCTGAAGGCTGCGAACGTCGTGCCGGCGCAAGCTGAAGTCGCGAAGGTCGTGCTCTCGGGTGAGATCAAAAAAGCCGTGACGCTGAAGGGCATCGGGGCCACCAAGGGCGCCAAGGCCGCGATCGAAGCCGCCGGCGGCCGCATCGAAGCCTGAAGCAACCGAACAGGACAACATAGTGGCAACAGGGGTAGGCAATCCGGCAGCAGCTCTCGCAGACGCAACGCGTTTCGGCGAAGTGCGCGCGCGGCTGCTGTTCCTGATCGGTGCGTTGATCGTGTACCGAATCGGCTCGTTCATTCCCGTCCCCGGCATCGACGCCGCTGAGGTGGCGCGCTTTTTTCAGCAGAATGAAGGCACGATCCTCGGGATCGCCAACATGTTTTCGGGTGGCGCACTCGAGCGTTTGTCGATTTTTGCCATGGGCGTAATGCCCTACATCTCGGCGTCGATCATCGTGCAGATGGGGTCGCAGGTGTACCCGCCTTGGGAAGAAATGAAGAAAGAGGGCGAGGCAGGGCGTCGCAAGATGACTGCGATCACTCGCTACTTCACGCTGATCCTCGCGATCTTCCAATCGCTTGCCGCGGCCACGGCGTTGCAGAACGGCGGCATGGTCAATGCTCCGGGATGGTCGTTCCTGTTCATCGCCACGGTCACCATGACCACCGGCACAATGTTCTTGATGTGGCTCGGCGAGCAAGTCACCGAGCGCGGCATTGGTAACGGTATTTCGATGATCATCCTGGCGAGTATCGTTGCCGGTTTGCCCGGCGCGGTAGGCCGCACCGTCGAGTCGGTGAACACCGGCGAGATGTCGGGTGTGTTCGCACTCGTGCTGATCGTGATGGTTCTCGGGGTTACCGCGTTCTGTGTGTACTGCGAACGTGCGCAGCGTCGGATCGCCGTGCATTACGCCAAGCGGCAGGTTGGCCGTCGCGTGATGGCCGGACAGACCAGCCATCTGCCGTTTAAGCTTAACATGTCGGGCGTCATCCCGCCGATTTTCGCGTCAAGTTTGCTGCTCTTCCCCGCCACGATCGCTCAGTTTTTTGGGACGGGGGAAGGTCGCGCCGCAGACATTTTGCAGGGAATTGCCGCCTCGCTTGGCTACGGGCAGCCGCTGCATCTCGTGCTGTACGTCATCATGATGATTTTCTTTTGCTTCTTTTACACCGCACTGGTTTTCAATTCGCGTGAGACTGCCGAGAACCTCAAAAAGTCGGGGGCGTTCATTCCTGGGCTCCGTCCCGGTGCGCAAACTGGCGAGTACATCGACAAAGTTTTGACGCGACTGACGCTCTGGGGCGCGTTGTACGTGTCCGGTGTGTGCGTCGTACCGGAGATTCTGGCAGCTGAAGGTGGCGTGCCGTTCGTATTCGGCGGCACGTCGCTGTTGATCGTCGTGGTGGTGGCCATGGATTTCATGGCCCAGCTGCAGGCGCACTTGATGTCCCACCAGTATCCGGGGCTGCTCAAGCAGGCCAATCTGATGGGTTATGGACGCGGCGGCGCGCCGCAGTGAGCAAAGGGTAAACGAAATGAAAGTTCGTCCATCGGTCAAAAAGATTTGCAAGGACTGCAAGATCGTGCGGCGCCGCGGCGTCGTCTACGTCATTTGCAAGGATCCGCGGCACAAGCAGCGGCAGGGTTGAGAACCAAGGTTTTTTAAGTAGAATGCCGCGCTTTTTCGCGGCTTCGGGGCAGGAAAAATGGCACGTATCGCCGGCATAAACATCCCGATGAACAAGCATGTGGTCATCGGCCTCACGCATATCTATGGAGTGGGCCGTAGCCGTTCGCGCGCCGTCTGCGAGGCAGCGGGCGTCGATCCGACCACTAAGGTCAAAGATCTCACTGAATCCGAAGTGAATGCGCTGCGTGCGCAGATCGCCAAGGGTCTGGTCGAGGGCGACCTGCGTCGTGATGTCTCGATGAACATCAAGCGTCTGATGGACCTTGGAACCTACCGGGGCATGCGCCACCGCAAGGGTCTGCCGGTCCGCGGGCAGCGTACGCGTACCAACGCGCGCACGCGCAAGGGTCCGCGCAAGCAGGCCGTCAAGCTCAACGCGCCTCCGGGCAAGGGTTGATTCGGGCTAATCGCCCACCAGCGTCAACAGGCACAAACACATGGCAGAACAGAAGCAGCAATCCGCCGGCGCCGGCGCGAAGAAGCCGAAGAAGGCACGCAAGAACGTGCTCGACGGCATCGCGCACATCCACGCGTCGTTCAACAACACGATCATCACGATCACCGATCGTCAGGGCAACACCTTGTCCTGGGCGACCTCGGGGGGTTGTGGTTTCCGTGGTTCGCGCAAGTCGACGCCGTTCGCTGCGCAGGTGGCCGCCGAAAAGGCCGGCACCGCCGCGCAGGAGCACGGTTTGCGCAACGTCGAAGTGCGCGTCGCGGGCCCCGGCCCGGGTCGCGAGTCTGCGGTGCGCGCGCTCAACAATTGCGGTCTGAAGATCACCAGCATTTTCGACGTCACGCCGATCCCGCACAACGGCTGCCGCCCGCCCAAGAAGCGTCGCGTCTGACGCCGCGTCGCAAGAGGAACTTCTGATGGCCCGATATATTGGTCCCAAGTGCAAGCTCGCTCGTCGCGAGGGCACCGATCTTTTTTTGAAGAGTGGCGTCAAGCCGCTCGAGTCGAAGTGCAAGCTGCAGGTGCCGCCGGGTGGCATCAAAGGTGAGCGCAAGACGCGTCTTTCCGAGTACGGCAGCCAGTTGCGCGAGAAGCAGAAGCTGCGCCGCATGTACGGCGTGCTCGAGCGCCAGTTCGCCAACTACTACACCGAGGCTGCGCGCCGCACAGGCTCGACGGGTGAGAACCTGCTCAAGCTGCTCGAGTGCCGTCTCGACAACGTCGTCTACCGCATGGGCTTCGCAGCCACGCGCGCCGAAGCGCGCCAGCTCGTCAGCCACAAAGGCGTCGAGGTCAACGGCGAAGTGGTGACGATCCCCTCCTGCCAGCTGCGTCCGGGCGATGTGGTGCAGGTGCGCGAGAAGTCACGCAAGCAGTTGCGCATTCAGAATGCGATGCAGATCGCTTCACAGGTCGGCCTGCCTGAGTGGGTCGAAGTGAACGACAAAGAAATGAAAGGCGTTTTCAAGCAAGTGCCGGCGCGGGACGAAATCCTGCCCGACATCAACGAAAACCTGGTCATCGAGTTGTACTCGAAGTGATACTCGGGACAGGAAAGAGGATTTGAACATGCAAGGATCCGTCAGCGAATTCCTCAAACCGCGCGTGGTGAAGGTCAGCCCGCTTGCCCCGCGCCAGGCGCGCGTGGTCATCGAGCCCTTCGAGCGTGGCTTTGGTCACACGCTCGGCAACGCGCTGCGTCGCGTGCTGCTCTCCTCGATGCCCGGTGCGGCGATCACCGAAGCGGAAATCGAAGGCGTACTGCACGAGTATACCAGCATCGAAGGCGTCCAGGAGGACGTGGTCGACATGCTGCTTAACCTTAAGCAGGTCGCGATCCGCATGTACAGCCGCGATTCGGCCGAGCTGCGTCTTTCAAAGAAAGGCCCGGGCCCGGTCACTGCCGGTGACATCCAGACCGACCACGACGTCGAAGTCGTCAACCCGGAGCTCGTGATCGCCAACCTCACCAAGGCCGGCGAACTCAACATGGTGCTGCGGGTCGAACGCGGCCGCGGCTACCGCCCGGCCTCGCAGCGCGCGGCGTTCGAAGAAGCCACTCGACCGATCGGCCGACTGCAGCTCGATGCCTCGTTCAGCCCGATCCGCCGCGTCACCTATTCGGTGGACGCCGCGCGCGTCGAGCAGCGTACCGATCTCGACAAGCTCATCCTCGACATCGAGACCAATGGCACGATCGACGCCGAAGAGGCGATCCGTCGCGCCGCTGGCATCCTCAAAGATCAGCTGTCGGTGTTCGTCGATCTGCAGGGCGAGGAAGAAGCCGGTGGCAAGTCCGAGGCCGCGCAGTTCGATCCGATCCTGCTGCGCCCGGTTGATGAGCTCGAGCTCACTGTCCGCAGCGCCAACTGCCTCAAGGCAGAAAACATTCACTACTTTGGCGATCTGGTGCAGCGTACCGAAGTCGAGTTGCTGCGTACCCCGAACCTCGGCAAGAAATCTTTGACTGAGATCAAGGAAGTACTGCAGAGCCACGGGCTGATGCTCGGCATGCGTCTCGACGGCTGGCCGCCGGCCGGTCTGCGTCACGACGAGGATCGCGGCGGTTTGATGTGAGCACCCGCGGTCACATGACCGCGAGCCACGACTGAGTTTATCGGAGTTCTTTATGCGTCATCTACTTTCCGGGCGGCAACTCTCGCGTAATGCACCGCATCGCCATGCGCTGATGCGCAACATGAGCGTCGCGCTGCTGCGTCACGAGACCATCCGCACCACTTTGCCGAAGGCGAAGGAACTGCGTCGTGTCGTCGAGCCGCTGATTACGCTCGCCAAGACCGACAGCGAAGCGCGCCGGCGTCTGGCGTTCGCGCGGCTGCGCGACAATGCGGTGGTTGAGAAGCTCTTTGGCGATCTCGGTCCGCGCTTCAAGGCGCGAGCCGGTGGCTACACGCGCATTCTGCGCATGATGCCGCGTCCGGGTGACTCGGCGCCGATGGCGCTGATGCAGCTCGTCGACCAAGCCGCCGCGCCTGCAGTCGAGGCTGAGGCGACCGACGGCAAGAAGACCAAGAAAAAAGCCAAGGCGGCAGCCAAGCCGCGGGCTCGTAAAGCGGCCGCCGCGTAAGCGAGTTCAGGTCAAGAAAAACCGAGCGCGTCGCGGGTGAGGTTGTCGCAACCGTCGGCGGTGACGGCGAGGTTGTCCTCGATCCGCACGCCACCGAACGGGCGCAGCGCCTCGACTCTTTGCCAGTCGATACGCTTCGCGTGGTCACCGCTGCGCGCGGGCCCCAATAACGCATCAATGAAATAAAGCCCGGGTTCCATCGTCACCACGAAACCCGGCTCGAGCTTTCGCGTGAGCCGCAGCGCAGGGTCGCGTGGCGGCTTGGGCAGCGTGCCGCCTGCGTCGTCCGCCATCGTGCCGCCGACGTCGTGGACTTCGAGCCCGAGCAGGTGGCCGATGCCATGCGGAAAGAACAGCCGCGACGCCCCCGACTCGAGGGCCTCGTCGGCACCGCAGCGCAGCACGCCGGCCACGCACAACAGGGCCGTGATCCGTTCCACCGCGGCGGCGTGAATGTCCCGCCAGTCAATCCCGGGTTTGGCCAGCGCGCACAGACCGAGCTGCAGGCGATCCATGTGGTCGACGAGATCGGCAAAGTCACCCTGGGCGCTCGCCGTCGTGCGGGTGACGTCGCTGCCGTAGCCCGCAAAACTCGCGCCAGCATCGAGCAGTAGCGAACGGTGCTCGAGCGGCCGGTCGCGCCGCAGTACCTGGTAGTGCAGCACCGAGGCCGCTTCGTTCAGCGCGACGATGGCGTTGTAGGGCAACTCCTGTTCTCGTTGACCGCAAGCCGAGGCAAAAGCCTGGTGGATGTCGTACTCCGAGCCGCCGGCGCGAAAGCAGGCCGCGGCCGCGCGGTGACCTTGCGCAGCAATTTGGTTGGCCTCGGCTAGACAGGCAATCTCGTACGGGGTCTTGCGCGCGCGAGTGAAGTCGAGCCGGCGCATGAGATCTGGCGGATTGATCGACCCCACGCCCCAGCCGATGAGCTCCGGCAGTGGATCGCCGATCCAGGCGGTCTTCGAAAGGTCTTTGGGCAGCGCCGCACGAGACTCCTGTTTCGA
Source organism: Gammaproteobacteria bacterium (assembly GCA_016874175.1). Taxonomy (GTDB): domain Bacteria; phylum Pseudomonadota; class Gammaproteobacteria; order Steroidobacterales; family Steroidobacteraceae; genus UBA964. Next base: position 15,612 of record VGUP01000001.1, read on the forward strand.
GTGCACCTCGATGACCTCGAAGTGTGCTGGCCACCAACTTTCGGGAAGGGTGGCTGGCTGATACCAAAAATCCGTTTCGACGCGAAAAATCAGCGTTGGGCGGCTCCCCGCACGAAAAACAATCATCGATCCCGGGGCATCGAGCAGCGGTGCCCACCATTTGAACGGGGGGTGGGCCTTGAAGGGGTAGTGTTGGTCATCGAGAAACAAGCCGATCGGCTCGCCGGCATGCAGGATCACGGCGTCGAGATGGCTGCGCGCCAGCGCGTCTGCGGTGCGACGGCTCACCTCCGCAAAGTGGGCGGGATACAAGCGGGCAAGTTCCTGATGAGGCATCGGCATCTCTCGGTGGGCAGCATTCGGTAGAACCACGGGCTGTCGGCAGCGCCGCAGCGGATCTTGGCCACGCGGCCCGGAGGATTGTACTGCCGGTCCGGTGCCCGGGTTGTCCCGTCGGGTTGACGGTGCCGGGGACATTCCCAAGTAGTGCGAAAGCCTATAGAATTCCTCTGCGATTTATGTCGCCAGACAAACTAGCTAGGTTGTTTGATTTTTACTTGTTCCTACTTTTTTGGGGTAACTGCAAAATGAACACGAAGCTCGCTCTCAGCGCCCTTCTCGCTGCGCTCGCTCTGACCGCTTGCGGTGGCAAGCCTGCCGAGGCTCCGGCCGAGGCTGCTGCTCCTGCCGAAGCCGCTGCTCCGGCTGAAGCCGCTCCTGCCGAGGCCGCTCCGGCTGACGCCGCTGCTGCTCCGGCTGACGCCGCTGCCGCTCCGGCCGAGGCTGCTCCGGCCGCCGAGCCCGCCAAGTAATTTCCTGACGGAAATTTTTGGCCGGGAGTCTTGAACTCCCAAATGAACCCGGGACGATGGCTTGCCATCCCCCGGGTTCTTTTTTGGCGGATTTTTTTGATGAGTGTTTCCATCCGCGAATTGCAACGCTCGCCGCGCTTGCGACCTTGGCTCGATCAGGCTTACGCCGCATGGATGACCGAGATCGGTGCCCGCGATGCTACCGTCGCGGTGGCCCATGCCGAGCTCGAAGCGGCGATACGCTCCTCTGGCACATTTGCCTTGATCATCGAGCGCGATCAGCTGCCCGCGGGCTTCGCGCTGATCAGGGGTACGGCGGCGACTGCAGGCCAATGCTGGCACTTGCTCGATTTCTTTGTTCTGGCGGAGTTGCGTCGACTGGGTGTGGGTGCTGCCGCCGCTCGCTTGATCTTCGAGCGTTTCGTCGGCGATTGGCAGATCGTGACGCTGAGCAAAGATTGTGCAGCAGTCGATTTTTGGCGCCGAGTGCTGGCGCGCCATGTGCCGGGTCGCGCCAATGAAACTCACAGCGCCGGCGAGGTGATTCAGCGCTTCAAGAGCAGCGGCGCGAGATAGCGTCCGGTATAGGAGCGCTGCGCTTTGGCCACCTGCTCGGGTGTGCCGCAGGCGATGATCTCGCCGCCCGCTGCGCCGCCCTCCGGCCCGAGGTCGACGATCCAGTCCGCCGTCTTGATGACATCGAGGTTGTGTTCGATTACGACTACGGTGTTGCCCTCGTCGCGTAATCTGTGCAGAACGCCAAGCAACTGTGCCACATCGTGAAAGTGCAGACCGGTGGTCGGCTCGTCGAGCACATATAGCGTGCGACCGGTCGCGCGCTTGGCAAGTTCGCGGGCGAGCTTCACGCGCTGCGCCTCACCACCGGAGAGCGTGGTCGCGTTCTGTCCGAGCTTGAGATACCCGAGTCCGACATCGAGCAGCGTCTGCAACTTGGGTTGAACCGCCGGAATATTTTGAAAGAAACGGGCTGCATCTTCGACAGTCATTTCGAGTACGTCGTGGATGCTTTTGCCGCGATAGAGAATCTCCAGCGTCTCGCGGTTGTAGCGACGTCCGCGACAGACATCGCAGGGCACGTAGACATCGGGTAGGAAATGCATCTCCACCCGCATGACCCCGTCCCCTTGGCAGGCTTCGCAGCGCCCGCCCTTGACGTTGAAACTGAAGCGACCCGCGTCATAGCCGCGACCGCGCGCTTCGGGCACCTGCGCAAAGAGTCCGCGCAATCCGGTGAACATCGAGGTGTAGGTCGCGGGGTTCGAGCGGGGTGTACGCCCGAGCGGACTTTGATCGATATCGATCACCCGATCGATGTGCTCGATGCCCTGCAGGGCTTTGCAGGGTGCGGCGTCGCTCGGGCCGCCACCGATTTCGACCAGTGCCCGACGCAGCAGCGTATCGTTGATCAGCGTGCTCTTGCCCGAACCCGAGACGCCGGTGACGCAGGTCAGCAGCCCGAGCGGAATTTCGACATCGATATCTTTGAGGTTGTTGCCTTTCGCGCCGAGCACGCGCAGCAGCCGCGTCGGCTGCCGCGGTGTACGCAGCTTGGGTACCGGAATCTGCAGCGTCCCGGAGAGATACTGGCCGGTCAGCGATGCGGCATTGTCGCGAATTTGCTGCGGTGTTCCGGCCGCCACGATGGCGCCACCGTGGATACCTGCACCCGGTCCGAGATCGATCACGTGATCAGCAGAGCAGATGGCATCTTCGTCGTGTTCGACCACGATGACCGTATTGCCCAGATCGCGCAGCCGATACAGCATCGTGAGTAGCCGTGCATTGTCGCGCTGGTGCAGGCCGATCGACGGCTCATCGAGGATATACATCACGCCGGTGAGTCCGGAGCCGATCTGACTCGCCAGCCGAATGCGCTGCGCCTCGCCGCCCGACAGCGAATCGGCGCCACGATCGAGTGTCAAATAGCCAAGCCCCACGTCCACCAGAAAACGCAGCCGATCCTGGACCGCGGCGACGATTTTTCCTGCGACTTCGCCGCGCCAGCCCGGCAAGGTCAGTTGACCAAAGAAATTGGCGGCATCGGCAACGGCGAGGGCCGTGATCTCGGCGAGTGCACGGTCGGCCACATGCACATGGCGCGCGATACGATTGAGACGGCTGCCGCCACAGTCGGGACAGCTGCGCCACCCCTTGTAGCGCGCGAGTTCCTCGCGTACGGCGGGCGACTCGGACTCGCGGTAGCGGCGCTCGATATTGCGCAGCATGCCTTCGAAAGCATGTTTGCGTCGGGTGGTCTTGCCGCGACTGACGATGTAGGTGAATTCGAGTTCTTCGTCGCCGCTACCATACAGCAAGATTTCCTGCGTACGCGCCGGCAGTTCCTGCCAAGGCTCTTCGATGTCGAAGCCGTAATGTGTGGCCAGCGTGCGTATCAGCTGCAAATAATGGGTATTGTGCCGATCCCAGCCGCGCACGGCGCCGCCGGCCAAAGAAAGATGCGGGAAGGCCACCACCCGTGCCGGATCAAAGAATTCTTGTTGCCCGAGACCATCACAGGTCGGGCAGGCGCCCGCGGGGCTGTTGAAGCTGAACATTTTCGGCTCGAGCAGCGGTACGCTGAAGCCGCACTCCGGGCAAGCGTGGCGATTCGAAAACAGCAGGCCTTCGTCCGCCAGTTTTTCCATGCGCACCATTCGCGCGGTACCCCCCGACAGGCGCAAGGCAGTTTCGAAGGATTCGGCGAGTCGCTGCGCGGCATCGGCGCGTACCCGCAGCCGATCGACCACCACCTCGATATCATGCTTGCGACGCGCGTCGAGTTTGGGTGGCGGGTCGAGGTCGTGGATCGTCCCGTCGATACGCACGCGGACAAAACCCTGCGACTGCAAATCGCGCAGCACGCCGTCGTGCTCGCCCTTGCGCTGCAGCAGCAGGGGTGCCAGCACCATCGCCGGCGTGCCCTCATCGAGGCGCAGCACCTGATCCACCATTTGACTGACGGTCTGCGCCTCGAGCGAGATGCCGTGTTCGGGGCAACGCGGGATCCCGGCCCGCGCATAGAGCAGGCGCAGGTAGTCATGAATCTCGGTGACCGTGCCCACCGTCGAGCGCGGGTTATGCGAGGCCGCCTTTTGCTCGATCGCAATGGCGGGCGAGAGCCCCTCGACGTGATCGACGTCGGGCTTGTCCATCATCGACAGGAACTGCCGCGCATAGGCCGACAGCGACTCCACGTATCGCCGCTGGCCCTCGGCATAGAGCGTGTCGAAGGCCAGCGAGGACTTGCCCGAGCCCGACAGCCCGGTGACCACTACCAATTGGTTGCGCGGGATGTCGAGGTCCAGGTTGCGCAGATTGTGGGTACGGGCGCCGCGGATGCGGATAGGCAGCATGGTCAGGCGTTATTCGAGAAAAACAGCCAATTAGTGTACCCCGGTAGGCTGGGTTGCCGACGGCTTTCTGGGGGTCTACGCCGGATTTTCGCGGTGCAGTGGGGGCGGGGGGCGATTAGAATGGCAGTTCGTTTTCACCGCTCTCCGCTGACCACCCCGACCGCCGTCCCTGAGATCCGAGCCGCCGGCTCTGCCTCAACGATGGCTTATCGCCCGAACCGGGCCGGGCGACCCAGATTGAGGGCACAATTAGGGAAGGGCTCACCATGGCGCGCGGCATCAACAAAGTCATCCTCGTCGGTAATCTGGGGCAAGACCCGGACACCAAGGCCATGCCCTCGGGCATGACGGTTTGCAATCTTCGCATCGCCACCTCCGAAACCTGGAAGGACAAACAGTCCGGCGAAATGAAAGAACAAACCGAGTGGCATAGCGTCGCGCTCTTTGGTCGACTGGCCGAGGTCGCCGGCGAATACCTGCGCAAAGGTTCACAGGTCTACATCGAAGGTCGGCTGCGCACCCGCAAGTGGCAAGACAAGAGCGGTAACGATCGCTACACCACCGAGATCGTCGGCAACGAGATGCAAATGCTGGGCGGCGGCGGGCGCGGCCTGGCGGGCGGTGAGGGCCGCTCATCCGGTTCCAGCCGGGCCGCAGCGGGTGGCGAGGCTGGCTTCGGCGAGCCCGTGCGCAGCAGTACCGAAAAAGACGAGTTCGACGACGACATTCCCTTTTGAGCGACTCGATCTTCACCGAGCGTTCCCGACTCATGGACGAATCCCGAACCCCTACAACCGGCCGGTATTACATCAAGACCTACGGCTGCCAGATGAACGAGTACGACTCGTCCCGCATGGGCGACGTGCTCGAGGCGGCTGCGGGTCTGCAGCCCACCGACAACCCGGCCGAGGCAGACGTGCTGCTGGTCAACACCTGCTCGGTCCGCGAAAAAGCTGAGTCCAAGGTGTTTTCTTTGCTCGGTGAGTGGAAGCAGATCAAAGATTTACGCCCTGGCGTCATCATCGGCGTTGGCGGCTGCGTCGCGAGCCAAGAGGGCGATCAACTCGTCAAGGCGGCACCGCAGGTCGATCTCGTGTTCGGACCGCAAACGGTGCACCGTCTGCCGCAGATGATCGCCGACCTGCACACCAGCGGTCGCTCGGTAATCGACATCAGCTTTCCGGAAATCGAGAAATTCGATCACCTGCCGGCGCCGCGCGCCGAGGGGCCGACGGCCTTCGTCTCGATCATGGAAGGCTGCAGCAAGTACTGCAGCTTTTGCGTCGTGCCCTATACGCGCGGCGACGAAATCAGTCGTCCGCTCGATTCGGTGGTCGACGAAGTTGCTCAGCTTGCCGCGCAAGGCGTGCGCGAAGTCACGCTGCTCGGTCAGAACGTCAATGCTTACCGCGGCACCATGGCCGACGGCGCGCTGGTCGATCTTGCGACCTTGTTGCATCACGTCGCCGCCATCGAAGGCGTCGAGCGCATTCGCTTCACCACGTCGCACCCGCTCGAGTTCGACGACAGCCTCATCGAGGCCTATGCCAGCTTGCCCAAACTTGCCAACCACCTGCATCTGCCGGTGCAGTCCGGCTCCGATCGGGTGCTCGCGCTGATGAAGCGCGGCTACACCGCGCTCGAGTTCAAGTCACGTATTCGCCAGCTGCGCAGCGTGCGGCCCGACATCTCCGTCACCTCCGATTTCATCGTGGGCTTTCCCGGCGAAACCGAGCGCGACTTCGAAGCGACGATGAGTTTGGTACGCGAGCTTCACATCGACCAATCGTTCAGCTTTCTCTACAGTCGTCGGCCGGGTACGCCCGCCGCCTCGCTACCCGACGAGACGCCGCATGCAGAAAAGCAGGCACGGCTCGCTCGCCTGCAGGCCCTGCTCGAAGAAAACGCTCAGGCACGCAGTCGCTCGCTGGTGGGTAGCGTGCAGCGTGTGCTGATCGAGCGGCCTTCCCGCAAAGATCAAAGCGAATTGGCCGGCCGCACCGAAGACAATCGTTGGGTCAACTTCCCGGGGCCCGGCAAGCTGCTCGGTCGTTTCGTCGACCTCGAAATCATCGAGGCGAAGGCTCATTCGCTGCGTGGCTGCATTGTTGCCGCCGAGACCGTCCGTGGCTGACTCTCCTGCCTTGGCGCTGCGCGAGTTTTCCCTGGAGCCTCCTGACAACGATCGGCTCGCCAACCTTTGCGGTCCGTTAGACGAAAATTTGCGGCTGATCGAATCGCGGCTGGGAGTCGAGGTGCGCCGTCGCGGCAGCAGTTTCCGCGTGCAGGGCGACAAAGCAACCGGCGCCGAAGCGCTGCTGCGCGAGCTGTTCCGTATTACCCGCACCGAAGACATTACCCCCGAGACCGTGCATCTTGCGCTGCGCGATCACGATACCGCGCACACACCGCGCAGCCGTCTGCCAGCAGAGCCAGCTGCCGGGTCTGCAGAGGCGGGTGGGGACGCGGCCGCACTCGTCAAAGATATCGATGCGGCGGCCGAGACTGACGATGCCGATACGGGGCTACGTACCCTACGCGGTACCATCCATGCGCGCGGTGTCAATCAGCGCGAATACCTGCGGCGCATTCGTCGTAACGATCTCACTTTCGGCGTCGGTCCCGCGGGCACCGGCAAAACCTATCTCGCGGTGGCCTGCGCCGTCGAGGCCCTGCAGGCCGACCGGGTACGGCGCATCGTGTTGGTGCGTCCGGCGGTCGAGGCGGGAGAGCAGCTCGGTTTTTTGCCCGGCGATCTCACCCAAAAAGTCGATCCCTACTTACGGCCCATGTACGACGCTCTCTATGAAATGATGGGCTTCGATCGAGTCGCCAAACTCATCGAGCGCAACGTGATCGAGGTCGCGCCGCTGGCGTTCATGCGCGGCCGTTCGCTCAATGATTCCTTCATCATTCTCGATGAAGCACAGAACACCACCGTCGAGCAAATGAAAATGTTCCTCACGCGCATCGGCTTCGGTTCGCGCGCTGTAGTCACGGGCGATGTCACGCAGACCGATCTTCCGATCGGCAAACTCTCTGGTCTGCGACATGTGCTCGATGTGCTGCGGAACGTGCAGGGTGTCGGCTTTCAACTCTTTGAGGCGCGCGATGTCGTGCGTCATCCGCTCGTGCAGCGGATCGTGCAAGCCTACGAAGCGTTCGACGGAGCGGGTCACCCGTGACACGTGTCAGAACCAAGCTCGTAGTCGAGGTACGCAGCAGCGTGCGTCGTGGCGTGCCGGGTGCGGTATGCATCGGGCGTTGGGTGCGTGAGGCCGTCGGCACCAAGGGAAACGGTGCGGAGCTTGCGGTACGCATCGTCGGTGCGGCCGAGGGTCAGCGCCTCAATTTGCTATGGCGCGGCCACGATTACCCCACCAATGTGCTGTCGTTTCCGGCGTCTGCCGATGCGGCCGACGGCAAGGCGCGCCGGTCTTTGGGCGACATCGTGGTGTGCGCGCCGGTGGTCGCGCGCGAGGCGAAGCAACAACACAAGCGACTCGATGACCACTGGGCGCACTTGCTGATCCACGGTGCCCTGCATTTGCTAGGCCATGACCATGAGCGTGAGTCGGACGCGACCCGCATGGAGCGTCGCGAGCGTCTTGTTTTGGCGCGGTTCCGCATTGCCGATCCTTACCGCATTTCTTCAGCCGTTTCGGAGCGACGATGACCAACCCGCGATACAGTTCCATGAGCTGGATACGCAAGCTCGGGCGCGCACTCTCCGGCGGGGCCGAAGACCGCGAAGATCTGGCGCAGCTCATGCGTCAGGCGCTCGAGCGTGGAGTGATCGACGCCGATGCGCTGCAAATGCTCGAAGGCGTACTCGGCGTATCCGACCTGCAGGTGCGTGACATCATGATCCCGCGGGCGCAGATGGTGGCCGTCCGTCGCGACGATCCCCCGGAAAAACTGCTGCCGGTGATCGTCGAGTCTGGGCACTCGCGGTTCCCGGTGATCGACGACGACCGCGACGATGTCGTTGGCATCCTGCTTGCCAAAGACGTACTGCGGCTTTACGCGGCGGGTCGCGAAGACGATTTCGACATTCGCGAGTGCATGCGCTCGGCTGTCGTGGTCCCTGAATCGAAGCGCGTCAACGTCTTGCTCAAAGAATTCCGTCGGAATCGCAACCACATGGCGCTTGTGGTCGACGAGTATGGCGGGGTATCCGGACTGGTCACCATCGAAGATGCGATCGAGCAAATCGTCGGCGAGATCGACGACGAGTTCGACGTCGAGGACGACAGCAACATTCGCAAAGAAGCCGAACGACAGTTCGTGGTGCGCGGCGGCACGCCGATCGCCGAATTCAATGAATACTTCTCTACGACTTTGTCCGATGCCGAGTTCGACACCGTCGCAGGTCTGGTGATGCAGCAACTCGGACACCTGCCGCGTCGCGGCGAGACCGTGGTCATCGAAGGCATCGAGATGCGCGTGCTGCGCGCCGATCGTCGTCGGGTCGATGCGCTCAAGGTTATCCCGCCGCAAGACGTGCTCCCCATCGAAGATCGCGGGAGCAACGACTGAGCGTCGACGCGGCGTTGGTTCGGATTCTGGGTGCCTGGCTGGACGGCGCGGGGAATGCCGTGCGGGTATACCTCGTGGCATTGCTTGCCGGCGCAGCGCTGTCGCTGGCGTTTGCGCCATTCAATCTTTGGCCATTGGCCGTCATCGCGCCCGCGGTGCTGTTTTCGTTGTGGGGTGGTGCCGCGCCGACGCCGGGTACATCAGCCGCGCAATCGGTATCGGCTGACGGCCCGATCTCGCCCGGACGCGCGGCGTCGCTGGGTTTCGCGTTCGGCTGCGGTACCTTCGCGGCTGGCACTTATTGGCTGTACGTCAGCATCCATGGCTTCGGCAAGGCGCCGGTGTGGTTGGCCTTGACCTTGATGCTCGGCTTGGTCGCGCTGATGGCCTGCTATTCAGCGTTACTGGGTTATGTGGCGGCGCGCTTTTTTCCGCAGCACGGAGCGGTGCGTTGGTTGATCGCGTTGCCGGCGGGATGGGTGTTGCTCGAGTGGGTGCGCGGTTGGTTTTTATCTGGGTTCGGCTGGCTGTCGCTCGGCTATTCGCAGACAGGTACTTGGCTTGCCGGCTGGGCGCCGCTCGGCGGCGTCTATACGATATCTTTGGTCGTGGCGTTTCTGGCCGGGGCACTGGCATTTTGGTTCACTGAGCATCGCTCGAGTCATCCATCATCAAAGAAAATACTATCTGCTTGGCAAGTGCTGCTCGTAATGGCGTTGCCGTGGTTGCTTGGCCTTGCGCTCGGGCGTATCGAGTGGACGCGCGCGAGCGGCGCGCCGGTCGGCGTCGCGATCATCCAGGGTGCTATTCCACAGGATCAAAAATGGCTGGCGGAAAATCGCGACAACAGCCTGCGCAGATATCGTGATCTCACGCTGTCAGCGCTGGGTACGCCGCTAATTATTTGGCCTGAGGCGGCTGCGCCGGAGCTGGCCAACAATATCGTGCCGTATCTCAGTGACTTGGCGCGCGCGGCCGAGGGCGCGGGCTCCAGTCTTTTGCTCGGGCTGATCCGTGCGGAGCCTGCCGAGAGCGGTGACCGTCCACGCTATTTCAACTCGTTACTTGCCTTCGACAAAAAAATCACTTGGTACGACAAACATCATCTGGTACCCTTCGGCGAGTTCTTTCCGGTGCCCGAGGCAGTGCGACGCTGGATGCGGCTCATGAACTTGCCGTACTCCGATTTCTCGCGTGGCGCAGCGACACAGCCGCCGCTGCAAGTAGGCGGCCTCGCACTCGCGGCGAGCATTTGCTACGAGGACGCTTACGCGAGTTCGCAACTCGCCGCCGCGCGGGCGTCGACAGCGCTTGTCAATGTCACCAACGATGCCTGGTTCGGGCGCTCGACGGCACGTCATCAACATTTGCAGATTTCGCAGATGCGCGCGATCGAAGCACAGCGCTATTTGGTGCGCGCCGCCAATGACGGTATTTCCGCGGTGATCGGGCCACGTGGCGAGTTCGTTGCGCGCGCCCCCGATTTCCAGCAGGCAGTGCTGCGCTCGGCAATCGAGCCGCGTACTGGAATGTCGCCTTATCTGCGCTTCGGCAATGTGCCGCTGTTGTTTTTGCTGGTGATCTCGCTTGTGGTCGCGGTCGTGCTGCGATCGCGGTCGTGAACTTTCCCCGCCTCGCGCTGTCTAGGAGTTCCGTGTCCATGCAGTGGGTCATCGCTATGTCACGACGTCCGTTCGTTCGTCGCAGCGTTGCTGCGATCGCTTCCGTTTTGGTCTTCAGCGCGTGTCAACCAGACACCTCGAGTGCCTCGGGTGCGCCGCTGGCCACGCTCGCGCAAGCGCCTGCCGCAGGCGCCGCGAGCGCACCTGCGCCGGCGGTGTCCTTGCCGAACTTCGCTTCACTCGTGCAGCAACAAGGCGCTGCAGTGGTCAATATTTCGACCAAGGGCAAACGGGTTCGCGTGGGCGCTCCCGGCATGTCACCGGACGATCCTTTCTTCGAATTTTTCCGTCGCTTCGGCATCCCTGGCGCGCCGGGCGGTCGTGGCGATGCGCCAGGTCGCGAAGCGCCGGGCGGCGATGATGACGGCATGCGTCGTCCGGGTGACGAGGGCTCGGGTTTCATCGTCAGCAGTGACGGTTACATCCTCACCAACGCGCACGTGGTCGACGAAGCCGAAGAGGTCACGGTCAGGCTCACCGATCGTCGCGAATTCATCGCCAAGATCATCGGCCTCGACAAACCGACTGATGTGGCCGTGCTGAAGATTGAAGCGCAAGCGTTGCCGGTGGTACGCATCGGTGATCCGTCGAAGCTGCGTCCCGGCGAGTGGGTGCTCGCGATCGGTTCGCCTTTCGGTTTCGATAACTCCGCCACGGCAGGCATCGTCAGCGCCACGGCGCGCGGCTTGCCCAGCGGTGACAGCAACTACGTCAATTTCATTCAGACGGATGTCGCGGTAAATCCAGGCAACTCCGGCGGACCGCTCTTCAATCTTGCGGGCGAAGTGGTCGGCATCAACTCGCAGATTTACAGCCGCTCGGGTGGGTACATGGGGATTTCTTTTGCGATCCCGATCGATGTGGCGGTGAGCGTGCGCGATCAGCTCATCGCCAAAGGTCGGGTCAGCCGCGGCAAAATCGGTGTCTCGATCCAGCAGCTCGACGCCACGCTTGCCGAGAGCTTCGGTCTCGATCGGCCGCGCGGAGCCTTGGTGGGCGGTGTCGAAACTGATGGGCCGGCTGACAAAGCGGGTCTGCGTCAGGGTGACATCATCCTGTCAGCCAACGGCCGCGTGATCGAACGCTCCGAAGAACTGCCGACAGTGATCGGTCAGATTCGACCCGGCAGCGAAGTCACGCTCGAGGTTTGGCGCGATCGGGCGAAGCGTACCGTCAAAGTTCGCGTTGGCGAGCTCGAGCCCGCGCGTCCGGTGGTGGCCGATAATCAGCGCGCCGAGTCGGAAAGTTCGGCAGATCGTCTGGGGCTCGTGGTGCGTGACCTGACGAGCGAGGAGCGCAGCCAGGGTGACATGCGCGATGGCCGCGGTGGGCGTACGCCCGTGCCCGAGGGCGTGCTGGTCGAGAGAGCGCAAGGCGCCGCGCGCGACGCGGGCGTGCAGCGTGGCGACTTCGTGCTCAACGTAAATGGGCGGCCAGTGAAGACGGTCAAAGAATTCCGCGAGGCGGTAGCGAAAGCGGGCAAGGCGGTGGCGCTGCTCGTGCAGCGCGGCGGCTCGCAGATCTTCATCCCGATCCGCGGCGAGTAGGCGCGCTCAGCGGCCGCGCGCGGCGAGTTCGCGGTAAGGGCGCAAGGCACGTTCGATCGAGAGCGCAGCGAGTGGCGTGGCGACGGCGGTGACCATGATCACCCCGTCGCCGATTCGCTGTTCGTCTTGCAGCACGTAGTCCGACACCATCGACATGGCGGTCGCGCCGATACCGATACCCGTCAAATTGATCACCAGCAGATAGAGCGCCGAGGCGCGGGCGCGCAACGGGCCGGGTGTCACCAGTTGCAAGGCCGCAGAGGCTGCCGCAAACGGGAAGCTTGAGCAGGACAGCGTCGGTACCAGCAATGCGAGTGCCAAATAGGGGTTGGCAGTGCTGAAGGTCAGTGCGACCAGCGGCGCGAGCAGCAGCGCGCTGATCAGCAAGACGCGAAGCTCAGCGTCTTGTTTGCCCGCAGCGCGCCAGCGATCGGCGAGCGTGCCGCCCACCATGATTCCCGTAGCGCCAGCGACCAGCATGATTGGGCCGTAACTGAAGGCGACCTCGATCGGACTAAAACCGTGGACGCGCATGAAATGCGCCGGAATCCAGAATGCGACGCCGTTGAAGACGAGCGTGAGCATCGACACGCCAAAGGTGTGCAGCAAGTAAAATGGCCACTCCTGCCGCATCCAGCGCATGACATCAACAAAATGCGCAGCCGCCGGCACTGCAGTTTGGCGTGCGGGCTCTGGGATCCGCAGTATCCAGATCGTCACCAGCATGCCAAGTGGACCGAGAATCAGGAACGGCAGCTGCCAGGGGCGCACCTCGCCGATGAGCGGCCAGTGCATCACTTCGGCGGCAGAGATCATCGAGACGAGGGCGCCGGTGATCATCACTGCGGCACCAATGCCGAAGTAGATGCCCACCGAAAACAGTGCCAATGCGCGACTGCGCTGCCGTGGCGGATAGAGGTCGGCGATCATCGAATAGGCAGTCGGCGTGAGCGCAGCTTCGCCGACACCCACGCCTACGCGGGCTGCAAACAGTCCGAGGTAGCTGGTTGCACGACCACAGAGCGCAGTCATCAGTGACCAAAGAAATATGCCGCCAGCGACGATATTGCGCCGATTACCGGTATCGGCCTAGCGCCCGATAGGCCACACGCCGAGTACGGTGTAGCAGATGGCGAACGCGAGACCGTACAGCAGACTCACTTCGGTGTCGCTGAGACCAAGGTCGGCGCGAATCGGCCCGACTAGCATCGAGAGAATCTGTCGATCCACGTACGAGAATACGTAGGCGACCATCAGCGCAAGGGTCACGTGCTGCGCCACGGCGGGCGCTGGAAAATCACTTGCGCGAGAGGGTACTGTCACTAGGGGGGCGGTTCGTTGACCAATAGTTAGGTGATCAATAATTGGGTGTCTTCGGCAGCGCTTGCCCGTAGGGTGCGAGTTCGGGAGGCAGGATCGGTCGATGTGGTGGATGCCAGGTGAACGGTTTTTTCACGGTATCGAAGGTATTGACCAGCGGACCATTCACGGTGCGCACGAACAGGTTATAGCCGGTGTCGGTGCCGGCGGGTCCGTGATATCCGTTCTCGCGCCACCAGCAGTAGCCGCCGCGCTGCATGCGACCGAGATCGCCCCAGACGTAATCGCCCTCGATCGTATACAGCTCTTCGACCATGGGATGCGTCCACTGCGGTTTTGCCATACCCGGTGGCACGCGATGCGGCGGTGAGCAATAAAGAAATGTGGTTTCGCCGGTGTCCGGGTCGGTGCGCAGGGGCTTGATGGCCACGCCTTTGGAGAGCTGTGGATCGACCAGGCTCGGATCCCAGTCCATCGCCAGCGGATTTACGTGTTCGACGAGGCGCCGCTCATCAAAACCCGGTGAGCTGCCGTTGCCGAGCATCGGCTCGCCGTAAAGCATGGTCAGCAAGACCGCGCCGTGCGGGCTGGAGGCTAGTGCGCGCGTATACCCGGCGGGCAGAAACCCATAGTGGTGTTGTTCGTAGGATCGACCATTGATGACGAGGCAGCCCTCGAGCACCAAAAACTCTTCGTGGGTCGTGAGGTGCTGCGGCGCGCTGCGACTCCAGCCGGCCGGATAGCGCACGATGCAGGTCGAGCTGCGATCGGTGTCATCGATACTGAGCAGCTTCGAGTCGACGTCGGGTCGCGCGTTGCCGTGCAGGCCTTGGCGCCACGGGATCATTTGCGACTGCACGAACATGATGTGGGGTCTTGCCATGAGCCCTAGTGGAGCAAATCCGTCATGCGCCTACAATCGAGGCAGCGATTTCGTTCGTTCCGCGGGGTGACCGCGGGTGAGGTTCGTCCGATGACGGTGCGCGCGCCGGATTCTCTTGATCACGTGGGCTTTGCCGGCCCCGACCTCGATACCTTGTGCGCCGAGTGGCGCGAGCTCGGTTTCGAGCCGACGCCACCGCAGGCCTTGGTGGCGGTGACGGAAGCGGGCGAGAAGGTCGATCTCCAGCAGCGCAGTGCGCACATCATGCTGGAGCACGGCTATATCGAGCTGACCGAGGTTCGCGAGATCGCTGGCCATCATCTTGCGCGGTGGCTGTCACGTGGGCCTGCACTCTGCATCGTGGCCTATGGTTCAAAGGATCTGCGCAGCTGGCGTGCGCAGTGCAGCGAGCCCGGCATGTCTGCGGTGATGACAGCGTCGCGGACCATCGAGTATGGCGAGCATCACGGTGAAGCCCGATTTCTCTGGTGCATGCGCGATCTGGCGCGCACACCGGCTGCGCTCGAGTGTGTAGTCGAACACCTGACGCCAGCGCTGGTTTTTCAGCCCGCTGTGCAGCGTCATCGAAATGGGGCGCGAGCGCTGCGCGGCGTAGAGATCGCGGGCGATAGAGTGGTGGGCCTCACCATCGAGGTGGCCGAACTTGCGGCGCTCGGTCGGCAAGAGGTGGCGTTGCGGACCGCGCCCGACTGTCGACTGCGCTACATCGAGACCGATACCGCGCGGCGCGCTTGACGGGCTGCGGGAGAGAGTGCCGTCGTGTACCATCGCCGCTCGCCGAAGTGGCGGTATTTACAGGCTTTTTTGGCCACGAGCTGATCCATGGACGAGCGTTACGAACCGGCCGCCGTTGAGCGTGCCGCACAACAGCACTGGAAAGCAGCGCGCAGTTTTGCTGCCAAAGAAGACTCGTCCAAGGGCAAGTTCTATTGCTTGTCGATGTTCCCGTACCCCTCGGGTCGTTTGCACATGGGTCACGTGCGCAACTACACCATCGGCGATGTGCTGTCGCGGTTCGCGCGCATGCAGGGGCGCAATGTGCTGCAGCCCATGGGCTGGGATGCCTTCGGCTTGCCGGCCGAGAACGCGGCCATGGCTAATGGCGTCGCGCCGGCTAAATGGACGCGCGACAACATCGCGTACATGAAGCGGCAGTTGCAGGCGCTCGGTTTTGCGCTCGATTGGGAACGCGAGTTTGCGACCTGCGATCCCGCCTATTACCGCTGGAACCAATGGTTCTTCTTGCGCATGCGCGAGAAAGGCATCGCCTACAAAAAAACCGGCGTGGTGAATTGGGATCCGATCGATCAGACGGTGCTGGCCAACGAGCAGGTCATCGACGGTCGCGGCTGGCGCACCGGCGCGCTTGTCGAGAAGCGCGAAATCCCGATGTATTACCTCAACATCACGGCCTATGCCGAGGAGTCGCTCGGTGCGCTCGCCGGGCTCGAGGGCTGGCCCGGACGCGTCAAGGTCATGCAGGCCAACTGGATTGGTCGCAGCGAGGGCGCGGAAATCAGCTTCCCGCTCGCCGACGATGCGCGCGCCGCGTTGGCTGCGAGCGGCGAGTCGACTGCGACGGCGACGCTCAAAGTTTTCACCACGCGTGCAGACACGGTATTCGGGGTCACGTTCATGGCGATCGCTGCCGAGCATCCGCTCGCGCTGGCCGCCGGTGTGCGCGATCCCTCGCTGCAGGCGTTCATCGACGAATGTCGCCGCGGCAGCACCATGGAGGCGGATGTCGCCACCATGGAAAAGAAAGGTCGGCGCACAGGGTTGCATGTGCTGCATCCGTTTACCAGCAAGCCGGTCGAGGTCTGGGTCGCCAATTACGTACTGATGGGCTACGGCGAAGGCGCGGTCATGGGTGTGCCTGCGCACGACGAGCGCGACTTCGAGTTCGCGACCTGCAACAACATCGATATCGTCACCGTCGTGCAGCCCAAAGATGGTGCGTGGCAGAGCGTGCAAGCGCCGTGGCAAGAATCCTATGGTGACTACGGTATCACCGTGAATTCGGCCGAGTTTTCCGGGCTCGAATTCAAACCGGCGGTGGCTGCGATCGCAACTGCGCTCGAGCGCAAGGGTCTTGGTCGCAAGCGTATCCAGTTTCGCTTGCGCGATTGGGGTATTTCGCGGCAGCGCTACTGGGGCTGCCCGATCCCGCTCATTCATTGCGAACACTGTGGCGAAGTGCCGGTGCCCGATGCGCAGTTACCGGTGGTGTTGCCTGAAGATTTGGTGCCCGATGGCAGCGGCAATCCGCTTGGCAAGACGGCGGCGTTTTTCAAGGTCGACTGCCCGAATTGCGGCAAGCCGGCGCGGCGCGAAACCGACACCATGGACACCTTCGTCGATTCGTCCTGGTATTTCCTGCGTTTCGCCTGCCCGGACAACGAACGCACGATGGTCGACGAGCGCGTCAAATATTGGTTGCCGGTCGATCAGTATATTGGTGGCATCGAGCACGCGATCCTGCATCTGCTTTACGCGCGTTTCTGGACCAAGGTGATGCGCGATCTCGGTCTCGTGAATATCGACGAACCGTTCGCCAATCTGTTCACGCAGGGCATGGTGCTCAATCACATCTATTCCCATCAGCCGGCTGAGGGGCGCCGCCACTACTTCAACCCGATTGACGTCGACGTCGAAGAACAAGACGGCAGCAAGCGTTGTTTCGTGACGCGTGATGACGGCTCGCGCATCGAGGTGAACTACGACGGTCTCGGCACGATGTCGAAGTCGAAGAACAACGGCGTCGATCCGCAGAGCCTCGTCGAGAAATATGGTGCGGATACAGCGCGCCTCTTCATGATGTTTGCAGCGCCGCCCGAGCAGACGCTCGAATGGTCAGACGAAGGCGTGCAGGGAGCGTTCCGTTTTATCCGCCGCCTGTGGACGGCGGTGTATCAGCATGTTACAGCGGGTACGGCGGTACCACTCGACAAGTCTGCGTTGACGGCAGCGCAAAAAGATTTGCGACGGGCAGCCCACCAAGCCTTGGTCAAGGTCACCGACGATATTGGTCGTCGACGTACCTTCAATACCGCGGTCGCGGCGGTGATGGAGTTGCTGAATGCCGTCCCGCGTTTCGAGGACCGCTCGCCGCAGGGACGTGCGGTGGTGCAAGAGGCACTCGAAATCGCCGTGATCGGTTTGTCGCCGATGGTACCGCATGTGTGCCACGCGCTGTGGCAAGCACTCGGGCATGCCGAGGCGATCATCGATGTCAGCTGGCCGGCAGCCGATCAAGCCGCGTTGGCGCAAGATGCCCTCACGCTCGTGGTCCAGGTCAACGGCAAGCTGCGTAGTCAGGTGACGGTAGCCCTTGATGCCGATGAAGCGACCATTCGCGCCACGGCACTTGCCGATGAAACAGTACGGCGCTTCGTCGGCGATGCCACACCAAAGAAAATCGTGGTCGTGCTGCGCAAACTGGTCAATGTGGTGATCTGAGATCATGCAGCGCAAGGTTCACGTTAGGCTTGCGTTCGCGCGATGGGCGACTGCGGCTGCGCTGCTGGCGACCCTGCTGCTTGTGGGCTGTGGCTTTCATTTGCAAGGCGCGGTACCGCTCGCCGCCGACCTGCGGCAGCTTGCTTTGCGTGCGCCCGATTCGCAGAGCGACTTCGTACGTGCCATGCGGCGTGCCTTGCTTGATGCCGGGGCGCAGCTGCAAACCAGCAGTAACGCGCAGCTTATCATCGAGCGCGATGAATTATTGGAGCGCGTCGCCTCGGTCTCGGCACGCAACGTGCCGCGCGAATACGAGCTCACCTACATCGTGCGGTTCTCGCTCAGATTCGGTAACGAAACGCGTATCGACGCCGAAGAAATCACGGTGACTCGCGATTTCAGTTTCGATGAGCGTATTATGCTCGCCAAAGAGCGCGAGCGAGAGCAGCTGCGTGCCACTTTGGCGCAGGAGGCGGCCGGTATCGTGCTGCAACGTCTGGCGAGTCAGCGCTGAGCGGGGCGGCGTGCGCCTGATCGACGTATCGTTGCGCGCTGCCCTCGACGGCTTGTTCGCCGGCTATGGACTCACCATCGCGGATGTTGCTGCGGATGCGGCGATTCCGGGATCCTATTGGGGTGAATGTGAGGCCGGACTCATTGGTTCCACGCTTTACTTGCGAGCCGATACCCCGCTTCACTCGGCGCTGCACGAGGCGGCCCATTACGTATGCATGGATGACGTGCGACGCAACGGTTTAGAGCGTGACGCGGGCGGTGATGTCGCCGAAGAAAACGCGGTCTGCTATCTGCAAATTCTTTGGGCAGATGCCTTGCCTGCGGTCGGACGGGAAGAGCTGATGACCGATATGGATGCCTGGGGCTACAGCTTCCGCTTGGGTTCGGCGGCGCGCTGGTTTGCAGAAGACGCGGCGGATGCGCTCGAGTGGCTGCAGCGACGGCAGCTGATCGATGTCGCGGGTCGATTGCAACTTCAGCGCGCTGCGTAGCGATCGGCAGTCGTAATCAGTTCGCTCAGGATGCCGGGCTCGAACGCCGAGTGACCGGCTTCGCTGACGATGCGCAGGTCCGCTTCCGGCCAGGCACGATGCAGATCCCAGGCGCTTTTCATTGGGCAGACGACATCGTAGCGACCCTGCACGATGGTGCAGGGCAAGTGGCGAATACGTGGTACGTCGTCGAGCAACTGGCTGGGGGTGCGCAGAAAGCCGCCATTGATGAAGTAGTGGCACTCGATCCGTGCAAACGCCTCGGCGACCGAGCTTTCTTCGAATTTGGCGACGTAGTCCGGATTGAGTCGTAAGAAGCTGGTCGCCCCTTCCCAGATCGACCAAGCACGCGCGGCCTGTTTGCGCACTTGGCTGTCGTCGCTGGTCAGTCGCTGGTAGTAGGCGCGCATCAGATCGTAGCGGTCTGCGGGTGGAATGGGTTTGAGGAATTCTTCGTAGAGGTCGGGGAACAGCGCGCCCGTGCCATCCGCTGTTTCATAGAACCAGCGGAACTCCCAGGGACGCACCAAAAAAATGCCGCGCAGTACGAGTTCGGTGACCCGCTGCGGATGAGTTTGCGCATACGCCAGCGCCAGAGTCGAACCCCAGGAGCCGCCAAACACCTGCCAGTGCTCGATACCGAGATGCTTGCGCAAAGCTTCGATGTCATCGACCAGATGCCACGTGGTGTTGTCGATCAGGCTGGAATGCGGACGACTCTTGCCGCAGCCGCGTTGATCGAAGAGCACGATCCGATAACGGTCCGGGTCAAAGAATCGACGCATGCGCGCGTCAGTGCCACCACCCGGTCCGCCATGCAGAAAAACCACTGGCTTGCCGGCGGGGTTACCGCTTTCTTCCCAGTAAATTTCGTGCAGGTCGGAGACGCGCAGCCAACCGCTGCGGCTCGGTTCGATGGGCGGATAAAGTTCGCGACGCATGCTTGCTGGGTTCCGTTTGCTCGGGTCTGCGCGGTCAGCGGCTCAACATCGGGCCGAGCGGCGCGCCACCGACCAGATGCACGTGCAGGTGATAGACCTCCTGACCACCGTGCGTATTGCAGTTGATGATCAGGCGGTAGCCGTTCTCGGCAATACCCTCGCGCTTGGCGAGATCGCGCGCGACCGTGAACATGTGGCCGACTAGCGCTTCGTCGCTGTCTTCGATGTCGTTGGCGGTTGGGATTGGTTTGTTCGGCACGATGAGGATATGCACCGGTGCCCGTGGATGGATGTCGCGGAAGGCGGTGACCCGATCATCCTGGTAAACGATGTCGCCCGGAATCTGGCGCGCGATGATTTTTTCGAAGAGCGTCGGCATGGCGGGTCGAATGGATCAGTATTTGTAGATTTCGACTTTGTTGGCGTCGAGCTGATACGCCGCAGCACCGAGACGCGTCGTTTTGTTGGTGGTTTTCATGCGGCCCGTAATCCAGTACGCCTCATAGATGGAGTCGAGGGCGACGCCCTTGGTCATACGCACGTAGACGATCTGGTTCGGTGGCGGTGGCGGTACGTGGATACAGGCGCCGAAATAGGGCACTAGGAAAAACTCGGTCACCAGACCGTCTTTGCCAACATCGAGCGGGACGATGAAACCCGGAATCTTGATGTTGGAGCCTTCGAGGGTTTTGTTGATGGAGAAATCCATCACCTGTTGGGCGGCCATACCGCCTTCGCCGAGATAGTCGTGCACCGCTTGTAGTGGCGCTGCGGCAAAGCGCTCGCGGGCATCGGGCGGCAGCAGCTCGTCCCAATCGATTTCGCGAGCGGCACCCGGCACCGTATTCTTTGGAGTCGCGGCAGGTGCCTGGGTGTCAACAACCGGCGGGGTGATGCCTTGGGCGCTGGTGGCGACCATGCCCAGCAGCATCACGGCGGCAAAGAAAGCTGAAAAAAGACGGTTGGTAGTCATCGACATCTCGCTTATCTGTAATGGCTTATCTGCAAAATCTTTGGTAGCTACAGCAGGCCCTGATGTCAGACCCTGATGGTGAGTCCGTCGCTCAAGGTATTTCGGTAGGCACGCCACGCCGGCAACACCCCAATGAGCAGGGCGGAGACGATGATCGTGCCCAGAATGGCGAAATCGTAACCCGTGAGACCACCGGGATCGAGGAAGATTCCGAAACGGCGCTCGAGCAGGGGCTTGCCAGCGAAGATCAGGCTATAGCAAATGGCGACCCCGGCGGCGACGCCGGCACTTGCCAGCATGCCGGTCTCGGCCACCAGCAGCGTGAAGACATGGCGAGGGCGTGCGCCCACTGAACGCAAGATGGCCATCTCACGCCGCCGCTCGTTGAGACTGGTGAGAATCGCGGTCAGCATGCCGAGCAGTCCGGCGAGCACCACAAACGCAGCGACGATCATCAGCGCGGTATCCGCGATACCGACCAGATTCCAAAGTTGGGTCAAGGCTACCCCGGGAATGATGGCGAGCAAGGGTTCCTGTCGGTATTCATTGATCGCCCGCTGCATGGTGAAGGTCATGACCTTGCTGCGCATGCCAACCATGAACGCGGTGATCGATTCGGGGGTGAGATCGCGGGCGCGGGCTTCTTCGGCGCTCACCCGCCCACCCGGCAGGGCTTGCATGCCGCTTTGCCAATCGATGTGGATCGCGGTGATAGCTTCGAGTCCGACATGCACAGTGCGATCAATCGGTGTGCCTGTCCGCTCGAGTACGCCGACCACCGTGAAGGGTTTGTCTTCGTGCTGCGCAAAGCTCACGTTGCCAAGGCCATGCGCGATGATGATCTTCGAGCTAGCCTTGCAGCCGAGCTGCTGCGCGACATCGGCGCCGATGACGGCATCGTACAGGTCAGTGAAAGGCCGCCCTGCGGCAAATACCATCTTGCGCTCGCCGGCAAAGCGGTAGTGTTCAAAATATTGATCAGTGGTGCCCATGACCCGAAAGCCACGGTACGAGTCACCGAGCGAGATCGGAATGGTCCATTCGACATCAGGATGGCGCGCGATTTTTTGATAACTCTGCCAGCTGACGTTGGCGGTTGCGTCCCCGACCCGAAACACCGAATAAAGCAGCAGATTGAGTTGACCCGACCGCGCGCCGACGATTAGGTCGACGCCCGAGACGGTATTGGCGAAACCTTCGCGGGCCGCGGTGCGCATTTTCTCGACACCGAGCAGCAGGGCGACACTGATGGCGATAGCGCTGATCGTGAGCAGCGCAGTGGTACGTCGGTTGCGCAGCGAGCGCAGGGCGAGCAGCAGGGTTTTCATGCAGCCTGTCCCGCGCGCGCTCACGTTCGTCCCGCACGGTTCAGATCACCCAAAGAAACCACCCGATCGAAAAGGTGGCCGAGCGAGGTGTCGTGGCTGACGAACAGCAGCGTCGAACCTTGAGTTCGACACTCGCTCATCAGCAGTTGCAGAAAATCTTCGCGCGCATCGTGATCGAGCGACGAGGTGGGTTCATCGGCAACAATGATTTCGGGTTTGCCGAGCAGGGCGCGTGCCGCTGCGACTCGTTGTTGTTGTCCGATGGAGAGCTCGGTGACCGGACGGCCGAGCAGGTCGCTGGCACCAAGCCCGAGGGCTGCGAGCAAGCGTCGTCCCTCAGCTTGTAAATCGCCGCCAACGCGGGCTGCACGCGCGGGTGAAAAACCGGCGGGCAACAGGACGTTTTCGAGCACGCTCAGATAGGGGATGAGGTTGAACATCTGGAAGATGAAACCCAGATGCTCGCCGCGGAAACGGTCGCGCGCGCTGGCCGAGAGCGCACTGATCTCGATGCCGAGCAGACTGACCTCGCCACGTGCTGGTGTGAGGACGCCGCCCAAGAGGCCGAGCAGGGTGCTCTTGCCGCTGCCGCTCGGGCCGCGCAGGAACACGCGCTCGCCGCGAGCAACGCTGAATTGCTCGATTTCGATGACCAGTGCTTTGCCCGGCCAGGCGAACAGTAGGTCGCGGGCGCGAATGGCCAGCGCGGGGGTCGAGTCAGTCACGCCGTTACTTTACACGCCTTTACTTTAGCGGAACCCGCAGTTCACCGCCCTGCAGCGTTTGCTGGCGTTGTACCTGCGGGGTGATCAGATTTACCTCGGCGCGTTCGACTTCTTTGAGCTTACGCAGCGCCCAGATCTCGACCCAGGCGAGTGCGGCGGGATTGCTGCAGCGAAAGGTGTAGCGCGGTTGATAGTCCGCATGACCGGTGCCGAGCTTTGGTGCGCTGAAGTTCGCCGACTGCAGGCGACAGCCGGCGTTACTCGGCACCGCCAGCATCTCGCGACCGCCCGCCAGCCACGCGTGGGTGTCGGTGACGAGTTTGCGCTCTGCGTCGTTGCGCGGTGAACGCTCGAAGCCGAGCACGTTGATGGCAGGCGCATCGAGTTCCAGCGACAGCGTGTCGCCATCGAGCGCGATATTGAACGTCACCGCGCCGTGCTCGTGTTTGCCGTGTTCCAGTGAGTCGGTCTCTTGGTCGGCGGCGGTCAGCGTGAAGGGCGAAAGGAAGGGCGACAGTGAAATCAGTGCGAGCAGAAGTCGGGTGAGCAGTGACATGGTGAACTCTCCTGTTTACGATACTTTATAACGTTTTCGGTATTCGCGTGTCGGAGTACCGCGGGGACCGCGTAGCTCGCGGATAATCGGCAACTCAGGCTATGAAACTCGCCCTCAATAACCTCGGCGCCCATCTCAAGCAGGCTGCGCAACGTGGCCAGCTCGCTGCCACCTATCTGGTGTCGGGCGACGAGGATTTGCTCGTTGCCGAGGCCTGCGATGCCATTCGCGCTGCCGCGCGGCAGGCGGGTTACAGCGAGCGCGAAGTCCATTTCCCTGAGCGCAATGCCGATTGGGCAGACATTGTCGCCTCGGCGGGATCGATGTCGCTGTTTGGCGATCGGCGGGTGATCGAGCTGCGTTTTTCAGGCAAGGCTGGCAAGGAGGGCGGTGCTGCATTGCAGTCGCTGATCGCGCGCGAGGGTGACGACACTTTGCTGTTGTTGATTACGCCGAGTCTCGACTTTGCCGCGCAGAGCACAGCTTGGGTCAAGGCCGTCGAGGCCAAGGGTGCGTGGCTGCCGATCTGGGAAGTGGGTCCGCGGCAGCTCGAGGGCTGGTTGTCGCAGCGCCTGCGCGCAGCCGGCCTGGACCCCAGTGCGGATGCCGTCACGCTGCTCGCGGCGCGTGTCGAAGGCAATCTGCTCGCCGCGCAGCAGGAGATCGAAAAACTCAAATTGCTGGTGCCGGCGGGTCGTCTCGATGCGGCCGCGGTGTTTAATGCGGTCGCCTCGAGCGCTCGCTACGACGTGTTTGCACTCAGCGAGGCTGTAGTGACGGGCGATGCAGCGCGTGCATTGCGGATTCTTTCCGGTCTGCGCGGTGAGGGTACCGAGCCGACCCTCGTGCTGTGGGCGATCACTCGCGAGCTGCGAAATCTTTGGTCACTGAAACAGGGCGACGATCCTTCACGACGGCCAGGGCCACGTTTGACTTCGGCGCAGCTCGCCGCGCTCGAGCGTGCTCGACCGCGTGCATCGCGTTTGCCGTTCGCCAGACTCTCCTCACGGGCACTGCGTGCAGATCGCATGATCAAAGGGCGACTGGCCGGTGATCCTTGGGATGAGCTGACCCTGCTCTGCGCCGAATTTTGCGGCCTGCGTCCGGTTCGATGACGCTGATGTCGGCAGCCGAAGACGCACCACTCGGAATCTTTGGTGGCACCTTTGATCCGGTGCACGTGGGCCATCTTCGCACGGGCTATGAACTGATGCGTGCCCTGCGGCTCGCCGAGCTGCGCTGGATCCCGGTGGGTAACCCGGGCCATCGCGACCCGCCACTGGCATCCGCCGAACTGCGCCTCGAGATGCTGCGAGTGGCCATTGCAGGTCAACCTGGGTTCGTGCTCGATGATCGCGAGATCAGCCACAGCAGGGTCAGTTACACCATAGATACTTTGAGCGAGTTGCGCGGTGAGTATCCGCAGCGCTCGCTGTGTTTGCTGCTGGGTATGGACGCCTTTGCGAGTTTTACTTCCTGGCATCGCTGGCAGGAGATTTTTGCCGTGGCGCATGTGGTGGTCGCGCATCGACCGGGTTGGCAAGCACCGACCACCGGGCCGCTCGCTGCGCTGCTCGCCGAGCATGGAGTCGCCGATGTTGCCGAGTTGCATGCGCGCCGTGCGGGCTGCGTTCATGTGCGCAAGGTCACGCCGCTCGAGATTTCTTCGACCGATTTGCGCGAGCTGCTGGTGAGCGGTGGCGACCTGCGTTTTCTTGTACCGGAGCCTGTCCGCAGCATCATTCTCGAGTCGGAGTGCTATGCTCTCGCGCATGAACGAACGCAAACCCGCCCGTAAGCCCGTCCGCAAGACCGCCGCAAAATCCGCGCGTAAATCCGCCCCTCGAGCTGCGACTCCGGGAAAGCCGCGCAAGCCTCCCGCCGCCAAACCGGCGCAAGCCAAGCATCGACGTCCGGCTGCTGTGCCGCCCGCGCTGCCCGTCGTACAGGCTGCACTCGCCGACATGAAGGCGGTCGATGTGCGCGTGCTCGATGTACGCGGCGTCAGCAACGTCGCCGACTTCATGGTGATCGCGAGCGGTACGTCGGACCGCCACCTGCGTTCAATTGCCGATCGCGTGGTGCACATGGTCAAGGCGGCCGGTCAGCGACCGCTGGGTGTCGAGGGCGAGCAGCAGGGCGAATGGGTGCTGGTCGATTTGCCGGATGTGATGGTGCACGTGATGTTGCCCCGCACCCGCGAGTTCTATCAGCTCGAGCATCTTTGGGACGTGCCACGTCCGGCTGCGCGCGGCCGCGCCTGAGAGCGCGTCGCTCGGCTGCGGGTTTTTTTTGATGCGACTGCGCATCATCACGGTCGGCGCCAAGCAGCCGAGCTGGGTAGATGCAGCCGTCACCGATTATCTGCGCCGGTTCAAATCACCGTGGCGAGTGGAGCTGCTCGAGATCGAAGCCGCCACGCGCAGTGCCACGCGCAGTGCCGAGGTCGCGGTGCAGCGCGAGGGCGAGAGTGTGCTGGCCGCCTTGCGTGACCGCGAGCGGGTCATCTTGCTCGACGAAACCGGGAAATCTTTGAGCACGCGCGAGCTGGCCAGCAAGCTCGAAGCCTTGGCGCGCGAAGCCCCCGATCTGGCCTTGCTCATCGGCGGTCCCGACGGGCACGCGGCTGCCGTGCGCGAGCGCGCCGCAGCGAGCTGGTCGCTGTCGCGGCTCACGCTACCGCATGGACTTGCGCGAGTGCTGCTGGTCGAACAACTCTATCGCGCGCATACCTTGGCGAGCGGACACCCTTATCACCGTGACTGATACCCACCGCACCGTAATCTGTCTTGCTTCGACCTCACCGCGTCGACGCGAGTTGCTGCAGCAAATCGGCGTGCCGCATATCGTGCAGCCTGCCGATCTCGACGAGAGCGCGCTGCCCGGCGAGACGCCGGCGAGCTACGTCGAAAGATTGGCGCGTGCGAAAGCAAAATGGGTATACGCCGATCGTCTGCGGCGCGGCGCGCCAAGTTTGCCGGTGCTCGGTGCCGACACCACCGTCACCCTCGATGGCCTGCTGCTCGGTAAACCCGCTGACGAGGCGGCGCTGGTGGCCACGCTCGCGCAGCTCGCCGCGCGTACGCACGAGGTGCTGTCGGCAGTGGCACTAGTCACGAGCTCGGGCACGCGCGCGGCGGTGTCGCGAACCCATGTGACCTTTCGTGCAATCCGCGAAGACGAGGCCAGACGTTATTGGGCGAGCGGCGAGCCGCGTGACAAGGCGGGTGGCTACGCCATCCAGGGTCAGGGTGCGGTGTTCGTCGAACGTATTGAGGGCAGTTATTCCGGCGTGATGGGGTTGCCGCTGGCCGAGACGGCCGCCCTGCTGGTCGCCGCCGGCGTGGGCGTATGGCACTCTGGGGCATGAGCGCAGAAATCCTCATCAACATCGCACCCCGCGAGACGCGCGCGGCGCTGCTCGAGGGCGGCGTGCTGCAAGAGGTGTTCGTCGAGCGGGCGAGTCGACGGGGTCTCGTCGGCAATGTCTACAAAGGTCGGATCACGCGCGTGTTGCCCGGCATGCAGGCGGCATTCGTCGAGCTTGGGCTCGCGCGTACGGCCTTTTTGCACGTCAACGATATCGTCAGCGAAGGAGCGCATTTCGATGCGCAGCATGTGGTCGCCGCGGGCACCTCCGGCGGACCTTCAGGGCTGCCATCGGCGGTCCGTGACGAGACCGTCGACATCCGCCGTCTGGTCAATCAGGGCGATGACATCGTCGTGCAGGTCGTCAAGGACCCGATGGGCGCGAAGGGCGCGAGGCTGACGACCTTCATTTCTTTGCCGTCGCGCTATCTAGTGTTCATGCCGCGCGGTCGCGGGATCGGTATCTCGGCGAAGATCGAAGACGAGGCCGAACGGCAACGTCTGCGCGAGACCATGCAGCAGATCGTCGGTGATATGCATCCCGGCGGCTATATCGTGCGCACCGCTGCCGAGGGCATCGACGAAAAGCTACTTGCCAGCGATCTCGAGTATCTCGAACGCTTGTGGCGCCATGTTCGCGAGCGCTCTTTGCGTGCCGCCGTCGGCGAGCTCGTGCACGAAGATCTGCCGCTTGCGCTGCGCGTGCTGCGCGATGAACTCGGTCAAGGCGTCGAACGCGTGCTCGTCGACAACGAGGCCGAGCTCGCGCGTCTGCAGCAGTTCGTGCGCGATTTCACACCGGCGCATGCGCCGCGCCTCGAATGGCACGCCGGACCCCGTCCGATCTTCGATCTGCATGGCGTCGAGGAAGAGATCAATCGCGCGCTCGAGTGCAAGGTTTCTTTGAAGTCGGGTGGTTATCTGGTCATCGATCAGACCGAGTCGATGACCACCATCGACGTCAACACCGGCGGCTTTGTCGGTCATCGCAATCTCGAGGACACTATTTTTCGTACCAACCTCGAAGCGGCGGTGGCGATCGCGCGGCAACTGCGGCTACGCAATCTCGGCGGCATCATCATCATCGACTTCATCGACATGGTCGACGAGGCCCATCGCGAGCGGGTTCTTGCCGCTTTGCGGCAGTCGCTCGCGGGTGATCATGCACAGACTCAGGTCGCGCCGATCTCGCCGCTGGGGCTCGTCGAAATGACGCGCAAGCGCACCCGCGAAAGTCTCGAGCATCTGCTTTGCGGAAATTGTCCGACCTGCGAGGGTCGCGGCTCGATCCGCTCTGTCGAGACGGTTTGTCAGGATATCTTCAGAGAAATCCTCCGACAGGCACGCCAGTTCGATAGCCGCGAATTGTTGGTGCTTGCCCACCAGGATGTGGTCGAACGTCTGCTGGGTGATGAGTCGCCGGTGCTCGCGGAACTCGAAAGCGATATCGCGCGACCCATCCGGCTGCAGGCCGAATCGCTGTACGAAGTGGATCGTTACGATGTCGTCCTCGCCTGAAAAGTTTGGCTCGTCGGTGCAGGACAAACCTAGAGTCGCTGCTGTGCAGATGACGAGCGGTCCCGATGTCGCGAGCAATCTCGCCATCGCCGATCGGCTGTTGCGCGTGGCTGCCGATGCGGGCGCCTGCATCGCCGTGCTCCCCGAGAACTTCTCATGCATGGCTTTGCGGGATACCGATCGGCTCGCCATCGCCGAGGACGACGGTCGAGGGTTTGCGCAGGATGCCATTGCGGCACTCGCGGCGCGCCTCAAGCTTTGGGTCATTGCCGGGACGATCCCGCTGCGGATTCCGGGTGAGCGTCGTGTCCGGGCGGCCTGTCTCGTGTTCGACTCGGCAGGCGAGCGGCGAGCGCGCTACGACAAGATCCATCTGTTCGATGTCGACGTTCCGGGTCGCGGCGAGTCGCATCGCGAATCAGCCAATTTTCGTCCGGGTACCGAGGTGGTGACGGTCGATACGCCCGCCGGTCGGGTCGGTCTCTCGGTATGTTACGACCTGCGTTTCCCCGAGCTTTATCGACGTCTGAGCGCCGACGGCGCCGACTGGTTCGTCGTGCCGGCGGCGTTTACCGTGCCGACGGGGCGCGCGCACTGGGAAGTCCTGCTGCGCGCTCGTGCCACCGAAAATCTCGCGGCGGTGGTGGCGTCAGGGCAAAGCGGTTTCCATGCGAGTGGACGCGAGACCTACGGCGACTCGATGATCATCAATCATTGGGGCGAGATACTCGCGCGGCTGCCGCGTGGCGAGGGTGTCGTGACCGCAATCTTTGAGCGTGCGGCCCAGCAAACGGCACGCAGCAGTTTTCCGGCGCTCGCACATCGCACCTTGTTTTGAGACACTGAAGAAGCCATGACTGACACCAAACCCGCACCCGATGCCTTCGGGCTTGCCCGCAGGCTGATCCTCGAACCCGCCGGTCTCGACGAGGCGCACATCGAAAGAGCGCTCGGCCTGGTGCGCGCTTCCGCCATCGATGCTGCCGATGTCTACTTCCAATTTGCGCGCGATGAATCCTGGTCGCTCGAAGACGGCATCGTCAAAGAGGGCAGTGCGAGTATCGAGCAGGGTGTTGGCGTACGGGCGCTCGCCGGTGAGAAAACCGGTTTCGCCTATTCCGACGAGATTCTGCCAGCGGCACTCGAAGAGGCGGCGCTCGCCGCGCGGGCGATTGCGGCGGCGGGCCATGCCGGTCGACAGCCTGTACTGCGACGCAGCACGGGACATGCCCTGTATCCGGCGCTAGATCCTGTGGGTTCGCTCTCGGACGACGACAAAGTACGGTGGCTGGAGCGCGTCGATCGTGAAACGCGGCGTATCGATCCGCGCATCGTGCAGGTGATGGCCTCGGTGTCATCCTCTTACGAGGTCATTTTATTGGCCGATGCCGACGGCACGCTGGCCGCCGATGTACGCCCGCTGGTGCGCTTCAATGTTTCGGTGATCGCCGAGCGCGAAGGTCGTCGCGAGGTCGGTTTCTCCGGCATGGGTGGGCGTCACTCGCTCGCCGAACTCGTGGCGGGTGATCGACCACTCGCCCTCGGTCGCGAGGCGGCGCGACAGGCGCTCGTCAATCTCGATGCGATCCCGGCGCCTGCCGGCGCAATGACCGTGGTGCTCGGTGCAGGCTGGCCCGGCATTTTGCTGCACGAGGCCATCGGTCATGGACTCGAGGGTGATTTCAACCGCAAGGGCACGTCGGCATTCAGCAATCGAGTCGGCGAGAAAGTTGCCTCGGAGCATTGCACCGTGGTCGACGACGGTACGCTGTTGGCGCGGCGCGGCTCGCTCAACATCGACGATGAAGGCACGCCGACGCGATGCACCACGCTGATCGAAAATGGCGTGCTCAAAGGTTATTTGCAAGACAAGATGAACGGGCGATTGATGGGCACGCAGTCGACCGGCAACGGGCGTCGCGAGTCGTTCGCCCACATGACGCTGCCGCGCATGACCAACACCTACATGCGGCCCGGGCCGCACGACCCGGCCGAAATCATTGCCTCCGTCGATCGCGGCATCTATGCGGTCAACTTCGGTGGCGGTCAGGTGGACATCACCTCGGGCAAGTTCGTGTTTTCGGCGAGCGAGGCCTACCTCATCGAGGACGGCCGCATCGGTGCGCCGATCAAGGGCGCGACGCTGATCGGCAATGGTCCCGACGTACTCACGCGGGTCGCCATGGTCGGCAACGATCTGCAGCTCGACGATGGCATCGGCACCTGCGGCAAGGAAGGTCAGAGCGTGCCGGTGGGCGTTGGTCAGCCGACTTTGCGTATCGATGGTTTGACGGTGGGCGGCACAGGCTAGTCGCCGCAGCGCGCGCCAGCATCACCCGCCGCCAGCGCCAAGTTCCGCACGCTCAGACCTCGATTTGTCGCAGAATTCTTTGTGCGCGCGCATCGCGCGCCGCAGCGCTGTTATCGAGCAGCGTGAGGTGACCGACTTTGCGTCCCGCGCGCGCCGATTTGCCGTAGTCGTGCCAGTGCAGTTCGCGTTCGCCGAGAAAGCGTTCGCGCGCGGGTAGTTCGCCGATGAGGTTGATCATTGCCGCATGACCGCGTGCGCGGGTTGTACCCAGCGGCAGACCGAGTATCGCCCGCAAGTGATTTTCGAACTGACTGGTCGCGGCACCCTCGATGGTCCAGTGTCCCGAGTTGTGCACGCGCGGAGCGGTTTCGTTGGCCACCAGGCGACCGTTGCGTACAAAGAATTCGACATTCAGCACCCCCTCGTAGCGATAGTGCGTGAGTACGCGACGCAGATGGCTCGCTGCACGGCGCTGCAGCGATGCATCACCCCAAGGGGCGCGCGTGAGTCGCAAAATGCCTTCGCGATGCAGGTTGCGGTTGAGCGGGTAGATCACGACTTCGCCCTGCCGATTACGTGCGCCGATGATCGACACTTCGTAATCGAAGGGTACGAATTCTTCGTAGATGAGTGGCGCGCCCTGCAGGGTCGCGAGTGCCCGATGAGCGTCATCGCGATTGCGTACCACCGCCTGGCCCTTACCGTCGTAGCCCAGACGGCGCGTCTTGATGACGCCGGGCAGGCCGACTTCGCGCAGCGCACGCTCGAGACTTGCTGCGGAATCGACGGCGGCGTGACGGGTGGTCGGAACCCCGAGTTTCGCAAACAGTTTTTTTTCGGCGATGCGGTCTTGTGACGTCGCGAGTGCCGCGAGTGGCGGCGCAATTCGCGCCGAGCGGCCGAGGGCGCGCAAACTCTCGATCGAGACGTTCTCCCAATCGAAAGTCAGTACTTCGCTGCGTTGCGCGAGTTCGCGCAGCAATTTTTGATTCGTGAATTCGCCGACCAGACTCGCTGCCACTTGCGCGGCGGGAGTGTCGCCGGAGCGATCGAGAAAAAGAAAGTCGAGGCCGAGCGGATAGCCTGCGAGCGCCAGCATGCGCCCGAGCTGGCCGCCGCCCACGATGCCAACGGTCGTCCGCCGGGTCACAGTACGCGCGGGTCGGGATGCTCGAGCACGGCTGCGGTCTGCGCCGCACGATGTGCCTTGAGCGCGCGATCGAGCGTTGGATCGGCGAGCGCCAGAATGGCGGCGGCGCTGAGTGCCGCGTTGGTCGCCCCCGCGACCCCGATGGCGAAGGTCGGTACAGGCACGCCCGCCGGCATTTGCACGATCGACAGCAGCGAGTCGAGACCGTTCAGGGTCTTCGATTGTACGGGCACACCGAGCACGGGCAGCGTGGTTTTGGCGGCGAGCATTCCGGGCAAGTGTGCGGCACCGCCGGCACCGGCGATGATGACCTTGATACCACGCCCCTCGGCCGTGTTCGAGTAATCGAACAGCAGATCAGGCGTGCGATGCGCCGAGACCACGCGCACCTCGTGAGCGACGCCGAGTTTCTCGAGCGTCTCGGCGGCCGGGCGCAGTGTCTCCCAGTCGGAGCGCGACCCCATGACGATGCCGACCACAGGCTTCATCGGCCAAGGATAGCGAAAAAGCCCGTGGAAATCAGCGCAAGTTCTCCAGCGCCTCTTCGATCTGGGCGGTATCGAGATCGCGCATCAGTTTGCCGATGTACTGCTTTTGACGGGCGAGTCCGCCGCGGGCCTTGATGCGCCGCGCCACGCGCACGGCCTCGAGCAGCGTCTCGGGGAGTGGCAGCCGCAACAGATCGCTTTCCTTGAGATTGATCAGTTGCTCGCCCAAGGCCTGCGCCGCATGCGCCGCGCGTTTGCGTGCGCTTTTGCTCAGGCGTTCTTCCTCGCTGGGTTCGAGCTCGGCTTCCGGTAGGTATCTGCCATGTCGCGACATGGCTACAATTCTGCCTCATGTCGCAGCAAGTTGATCCCTCGCGCATCCCCGAACTCGAAAGAGTGGTGATGCAGGCCCTCGAGATGGCCAAAAAATCCGGCGCCTCGCAGGCCGAGGCCGACGCCAGCCTGTCGAAGGGCCTGAGCGTCACGGTCCGTCTCGGCGAGGTCGAGACCGTCGAATATCAGCGTGATCGCGGCCTCGGCATTACCGTCTATTTCGGCACGCGCAAAGGTTCGGCGAGCACGGCAGATCTCGGCGACGAGTCGGTGCGTGAGACGGTCGCCAAGGCCTGTGCCATTGCGCGCTACACCGCACTCGATGACTGCGCGGGTCTCGCCGATCCTGAACTGCTTGCGCGTGACTTCCCCGATCTGCAACTCGATTTCCCATGGGAGATCACGCCCGATGCAGCAGTGGTTTTGGCGCGCGAATGCGAGGCGGCGGGGCTCGCCGTCGACCCGCGACTCGGCAACTCCGAAGGTGCGAGTGTGGGCAGTCAGCGCGGCGTCCGCGTCTACGGCAACAGTCACGGCTTTCTGGCGGGCGATTGCGCATCGAGCCATTCTTTGAGCTGCGTGCTGCTCGCGCAGGCGGGTGAAGACATGCAGCGCGACTATTGGTACTCCTCGGCGCGCGACCCCAAAGATCTCGAAGATGCAGCGAGTATCGGCCGGCATGCCGCAGCACGGGCGATCGCCCGCTTGGGCGCGCGTCGACTGCCGACCGGTAAGGCCGCGGTGCTGTTCGCTCCCGAAGTGGCGCGCGGTTTCATTGGTCATTTCATTGGTGCGATTCGCGGTGGTGCGCAGTACCGCAAAGCGAGCTTCTTGCTCGGCGCGGCGGGTCAACAGGTGTTCCCGAGTTGGGTACAGATGCATGAGCGGCCGCGGCTACCCAAAGCTTTTGCCAGTGTGAATTGGGATGGCGAGGGCGTGCGTACGCAGGATCGCGAGTTGGTGCGTGATGGCGTGGTCGACGGCTATCTGCTCGGCAGCTACAGCGCGCGCAAACTCGGTTTGCGCAGCACTGGCAATGCCGGTGGCCTGCATAATCTTTTGATCGATCCTTCGGCTGGTACGCCCGATCAGGCGGCGCTGCTGCGGCAGATGGGCAAAGGCCTGCTGGTTACCGAACTCATGGGGCAGGGCGTGAATGGGGTGACCGGCGATTATTCGCGCGGCGCCACCGGCTTCTGGGTGGAAGGTGGCGAACTCGCTTATCCAGTCCACGAGATCACCATCGCCGGCAATCTCAAAGAGCTTTATCCCAACGTGGTTGCGATCGGTGGCGACATCGATATGCGCGGCGGCATCCGCATGGGCTCGCTGCTGGTCGAGGGGTTCACGATCGCGGGCGAGTGAGGCCCTAGCCGCCGGTCAGGCGAGTGAGCGCCTCACGATACTTTTCGCTGGTTCGCCGAATGATTTCTTCGGGCAGGCGTGGCCCGGGCGCTTTTTTGTTCCAGTCCAGCGTCTCGAGATAATCGCGCACGAACTGCTTGTCGAATGAGGGTGGGCTGATGCCGACGCGATAGGTATCGGCGGGCCAGAAGCGCGACGAGTCCGGCGTCAGCACTTCGTCGATTAGCACCAACTGGCCTACGGCATCAACGCCGAATTCGAACTTGGTGTCGGCGATGATGATGCCGCGCTGGCGCGCATGCGCCGCCGCAAAATCGTAGAGCGCGAGCGAGGTGTCGCGGACCTGCGCAGCCAGCCGCGCGCCGATCAAAGATTCGACTGCGGCGAAGCTGATGTTCTCATCGTGCTGACCCACCGGCGCCTTGCTGGCCGGCGTGAAGATGGGCTGCGGCAGACGTTCGGCGAGTTGCAGACCCGCGGGCAGCGGAATGCCGCAGACCGCGCCGCTGCGCTGGTAGTCCTTCCAGCCAGAGCCGATCAGGTATCCGCGGACCACGGCCTCGACCGGCAGCACCTTGAGTCGACGCACGACGATTGCACGCCCCGTGAGCAAGGCGCGCTCATCGGCATCGAGATTGAGCTGTGCGAGGCTCATGCCGGACAACTGGTTGGGCACGATGGCCGTGGTGTGTCGAAACCAGAAATCGGAAATTTCGGTGAGCACGCGGCCTTTGTACGGGATGGGATCGGACAGGACCACGTCAAACGCAGACAGCCGGTCGGTGGTGACGATGAGCATGTGCTCGGCGTCGACTTCATAGATATCGCGCACCTTGCCCGTATGCAGGCGACGCAGGTGCCGCAGCGCCGTGGTGTGCACCGTCTGGATCTCGTCCACTTCGGAGTCTCGCTGTTCCCGGCGGGCTGCCGGGGGTTGCTAGTATTGCAGTATGGAGTGGAGCGGGAAACTCGTGGGTGGAGCCTTGGGCCTCCTGCTGGGAGGCCAGGTTGGCGCCGCGCTGGGCGTGATCGGCGGTCATCTCGTCGACGATCGCCTCGGTTCGACGCGCAACTCCAAATCGCCACCGCCGCGCAAGCCCGCGCGCCCCGCGCGGGCCGCGCCCGAGCGTCCAGGCAAGATCTACCACGTCGAAGATACCGATCCCTTCGCCGTGCAAGGTAGCGATGCAGGCAGTGAGAGTGATACCGATGAGGGGCCGTCGGTGGAAAATCCCGAGGCGGTTGCTGAGCAGTTTTTCCAAACGACCTTTGAAGTGATGGGTTACGTCGCCAAGAGCGATGGGCGAGTTTCGGAAAGTGACATTCGTGCCGCCCGCGCGGTGATGAAGGACTTCGCACTGAATGACGCACAAGTGGCGCGCGCCATCGCCAGCTTCAATGTGGGCAAGCAGACCGAGTACAACACCGAGCGTGCCGTTATGTCGCTGCGCCGCACCTGCGCCGGGCGACCCGATCTGCTGCGTACCTTCCTCGAAATCCAAGTACGCGCGGCCATCGGCGGCTCGGATTTGCAGGGTCCGTCGCGTCCGCTGCTCAATCGCGTTGCCGCGATGCTCGGCGTGGGCGGCCTCGAGTTTGCACAGCTCGAGACTTTGCTGCGTATTCGTTATCGTGCGCGCGGTAATCGCGGTGAGGCTGCGGACTGGAATCGTGCGGCCGATGGCAGCGCGACGCGCAAGAGCGCGCAACGTCAAGGCTCGAAGCGCGATTCCGCAGGCGCTTCGCAACGCCAGAGTTCCAGCGGCGGCGCCCGCGGCCCGTCGACGAGCGGCGTACGCATGACGCTGCAAGAGGCGTATCAAGTGCTCGGCGTGTTGCCGGGTGCGCCGCTGCCCGAAATCACCAAAGCGTATCGTCGGCAGTTGTCGCGGCATCACCCCGACAAGCTGACGGCCAACGGTTTGCCCGAGTCCATGCTCAACTTTGCCCAGATGCAGACGCAGCTGGTCATCGAAGCGTTCAACATCATTCGCGAATCACAGGGAGAAGCTCCTTGAATCAGTCTCGTCCGGCGTGGATTGCGCCGTCGATCCTTGCCGCCGACTTCGCGCGCCTCGGCGCCGAGGTCGATGCCGTACTCGCTGCAGGCACCGATCTCATTCACTTCGATGTGATGGACAACCATTACGTCCCCAACCTCACCGTGGGTCCGCTCGTTTGCGCAGCGCTGCGCAAATACGGCGTGACCGCACCGATCGACGTGCACTTGATGGTGCGGCCGGTTGATCGACTGGTGACCGACTTTGCCAAGGCGGGTGCGACCTGGATCACTTTCCATCCCGAGGCCAGCGAGCATGTTGATCGCACCATCGCGTTGATTCGCGAGCACGGCTGTCGGCCAGGACTCGTACTCAATCCGGCAACGCCGCTCGGCTGGCTCGATCACACCCTCGATCAGCTCGACATGGTGCTGTTGATGTCGGTGAATCCGGGTTTTGGCGGACAGCAATTCATTCCGAGCGCGCTCGACAAATTGCGCGCGGTACGCGAACGCATCGCAGCATCTGGGCGCGACATACGGCTCGAGATCGACGGCGGGATCAAGGTCGACAACATCGGCGCCGCTGCCGCAGCGGGCGCTGATACTTTTGTCGCCGGGTCGGCAATCTTTGGTAGTGCCGACTATGCGGCGACGGTACGAGCCATGCGCGGCGCCATCGCCGCGGCTGCAGGCTGAGCGACGGCGGTCGTTCCGAGCAAACGCGCTGGTCGTAGACCGAGCATCACGATCGTCTTGCCGCGCGCGCAGCGTGCCCTGCTCTTCGAGCGTGCGCAGCACGCGGCCCGCCATCTCGCGCGAGCAGCCGACGAGGCGGGCGAGTTCCTGACGCGACACGCGAATCTGCATGCCTTCCGGATGCGTGAGTGCGTCGGGCTGTTCGTAAAGCTCGCCGAGTGCCTGCAGGATGCGACCGCTGAGATCGATGAAGGCCAGATCGCGCAGTTTGCGCGTGGCCCGTTCGAGCCGTGCGGCGAGCTGCGCTGCGAGTTCGAGCGCAAGCACCGGATCGGATGCCGCGACTTGCCGGAAGCGCGAATAGGCCATCTCGGCGATTTCGCTGCGGCCACGAGCGCGCACGTAGGCGCCGCGATCCGGGGTGGAATCGAGCAGGCCCATCTCACCAAAGAATTCACCCTTGCCAAGGTAGGCGAGAACCAGTCCCTTGCCATGCTCGTCTTCGATCAGCACTTCGACTGAGCCGGCGATCACGTAAAAAAGCGCATCCGGCCCCTCACCCTAACGAATGAGCAGCGTACGCGACGGCACCACGCGTCGCGGGCATTGCTCGAGAAAGCGCTGCATCGGCGTTACCGCGGTGCGTGGCTTCGTACTGAGGTTGTTCATGGGGCGTGCGCCTCGCGTCAATCAGAGCCAGTAGCTCGTGGTGGTCATGACACGCGCGGTTGCGCGCATCGCAGATTGCACGGGAGGGGGAAGCTCGGCACCGCCAGCCGCACGAGCGGCCACACCATGCGCCATCTCGTCGGCACGCATCTGTTCGAGTACGGCACGACTGCGGGTGTCGCCCGCCGGCAGCTTCTCGAGGTGGGAGTCGATATGCCCTTCCACCTGGCGCTCGGTTTCGCTGACGAAGCCGAGACTGATCGCATCGCCGGCCGCGGCCGCAGCCGCGCCGATGGCGAACGACCCTGCATACCAGAGCGGGCCGAGCACACTCGGTCGCGAACCGAGTTCGCGCAGGCGCTGGTCACACCATGCCAAGTGGTCAGCTTCTTCGCGAGCGGCCCGCAACAGCATGTCGCGAACCTCTGGTCGCCGTGCGAAGACCGCCTGGCCGTGATACAGGGCCTGGGCGGCGACTTCGCCGGCGTGGTTGACGCGCATGAGGCTGGCCGACTTGCGCCGTTCCGCTGCGGAAAGCGTGGCTTCGTTCGCGCCCGGGACGCCGGCGGCGGGCCTGGGGACAGGCCGCGCTGCCGTCGGGGTCACAAACACGGCCCGGAGGGCGCGGTCCACGCTGACGAGCAGGTTGTCGATGGGGCTATCGGTACTCATGGCACATATTAATACGGCCGCCGGCGGTACAACTTGAGGCTCTGCTTCGGTTTTTTCACCCCGGCAGCGGGCACCGCCGCCAGAGGGCAGCCGGGGTATCGGCAGCAAGCAGGTTTTGCAAAGGCGGGGCGCCTTCAGTACACTCTCGCGCCCTTTTCGGGACTCGTGGCACCCCCCTCGGTTCGGGTGGCGGGGCCGCGGACGGAGACCTCTAGATGAGCACTGTTTTTGCGAAGCCCGCGACGGTTCGCGGCGAGTGGTATCTCGTTGACGCCAAGGGCAAAACCCTGGGCCGTCTGGCGTCGGAAATTGCGCTGCGCCTCAAAGGCAAGCACAAGGCCGACTACAGCCCGCATGTCGACATGGGCGATCACATCGTGGTCGTCAATGCCGAGCAGGTGCGCGTGACCGGCGCCAAGATGACCGACAAGATCTACTACCACCACACCGGCGCCATCGGTGGCATCAAGTCGATCGCCCTCGGCAAGCTGCTCAAAGAACATCCCGAGCGCGTGATCCAGATCGCCGTCAAGGGCATGCTGCCCAAGACCGTCCTCGGCCGTCGCATGTATCGCAAGTTGCATGTGTTTGCGGGCGACAAGCATCCGCACTCGGCGCAACAGCCGAAGCCCCTCACCATTTAACGGAAACTTCAGATGCCTTCCACGAATTACGGCACTGGCCGGCGCAAGACCTCCACTGCGCGCGTATACCTCAAGCCGGGCAACGGCAAGATCACCATCAACTCGCGGACCATCGAGAATTTCTTCGGTCGCGAGACGGGTCGCATGATCGTTCGGCAGCCGCTCGAACTGACGCAGACCATCGGCCGCTTCGATGTGGACGTGACGGTCGAGGGTGGTGGTATTACCGGTCAGGCCGGCGCCATCCGCCACGGCATCACCCGCGCGTTGATCGAATACGATGAGACCCTGCGGCAGCCGCTGCGGGGCGCCGGTTTCGTGACCCGCGACGCCCGCGAAGTCGAGCGCAAGAAAGTCGGCCGCCGCAAGGCGCGACGTGGTCCGCAGTACTCCAAGCGCTGACATCATTCTTGGCGGACTGCCGTCTCGGCCACCGGTTTTGGGGGATCGTCTAGCGGTAGGACAACGGACTCTGACTCCGTTTACCTAGGTTCGAATCCTAGTCCCCCAGCCAAAACGAAGGCCCGCAGCAATGCGGGCCTTTTTGTTTTCGTCGCCGAATTGACCGCGGCCTAGACGCCCAACTTGCGTACCGTGCCCGCGGCACCACCGACGATCACGACATCGGCCGTTCGCTGGGCGAACAGCCCGACCGTGACGACACCCGCGATATTGTTGATCGTGTTCTCTAGCGCTGGCGGATCGAGGATGCGCAGTCCGTGTACATCGAGAATCTGATTGCCGTTGTCGGTGAGTACGTTCTCGCGCCAGACGGGTTGTCCGCCGATTTTGATCAGTTGTCGCGCGACGTAGGAGCGCGCCATCGGAATGACTTCGACTGGCAGCGGGAAGCGCCCGAGCACATCGACCACTTTTGACTCATCGAGGATGCACACGAAGCGACGTGATGCGACTGCGATAATTTTTTCGCGGGTCAGCGCTGCCCCGCCGCCCTTGATCAGTCGGCGATGGGCGTCGGTCTCATCGGCACCATCGACGTAAAGCTGCAGGTCGCCGGTGCGATTGAGATCGAGCACCTCGATCCCGGCGGCGCGCAGCCGCGCGCTCGATGCCTCGGAACTCGACACGGCGCCGCGCAGACGATTGCGACGCGCGGCGAGTTCATCGATGAAATGATTGACGGTCGAGCCGGTGCCGACACCGATCACCATATCGTCTTCAAGGTAAGAGAGTGCGGCACGCGCTGCGGCAAGCTTGCTATTCATCGCCTCGTTCATCGCGTTTTCTCCGGGAAAAACAGAATATTTGGCGGCCTAAACGAAGATGCCCGCTTGCGCGGGCATCTTCTTGCGTTTCAGAAGACGGCGGGTGTGACTTGCATCTCACCCGCCGAAGATTCCTGCGGAATCCTACTTCTTCTTAGCGGCTTTCTTATGCGCCTTCTTTTTGGCCTTAGCCATGATATGTCTCCAGTTACGGGTTAGTCCGAGGGTGAGTATATACACGCGTTTGCAAAAAACAAGCAATAGGGTCCTCCGCTATCGCTCGAGTTGTGCATCCGGCGGTCCGCATCAGTTCGCAAGCGACATGATGAAACGCCACTCCGCTGCACTCACCGGCGTGATCGATAGACGATTGCCGCGCTTCAAGATCAATAATTCACGAAGTTTTCCGGCCGCATGTTTGCGCAACTCGTCGAGCGAAATAACATAGGAAAAACGCTGCTCGAGACGCACATCGACCATGTACCAGCGCGGTGCGGCAGCGGTGTGCGCAGGATCATGATGCGGATGTCGATGGTCGAGTGCGGTCGAGTCTGGGTAGCCGGCACGTACGACTTTCATCACGCCGACGATGCCGGGTACCTCGCAACTCGAGTGATACATGAAGGCCAGATCGCCGACCGCGAACTGGTCACGCAGCATGTTACGTACCTGGAAATTGCGGACGCCGTCCCAGCAGGTGCCGCGTTTTGCGGCCTTGGCCAGATCGTCGATGCTGAACGTTCCGGGTTCGGTTTTCATCAGCCAATGATTCATGCGCTTTCTCCGCGGAAAAAACTAATGCCGCGTTCGGTGACGATGGCATCGAGGGGAACATCGGTGGGCAGCGTTTCGATGGTGCTTGTTTGCTGGCAGGAATGCGCAATACCGATCAATA
The DNA here is from genome assembly GCA_016874175.1 of Gammaproteobacteria bacterium. Classification (GTDB taxonomy): domain Bacteria; phylum Pseudomonadota; class Gammaproteobacteria; order Steroidobacterales; family Steroidobacteraceae; genus UBA964. Next base: position 56,117 of record VGUP01000001.1, read on the forward strand.
GCGGCCCGCGCCAATGTCGGCGCCGCCGCCGAAAGGCCAGCGCGCGATCGTAGAAACCTGTGCCCATTCCCAGTCGATTGCCGCGGCGATCAAAACCGACTAGCGGTACGAAAATGATCTGCATCGCGGCGGCGGCTTTGCGGACTGCACCGCCGAATTCCACGATGCCCAGCCGATTGCGCAGCAGATTTGCGCCGGGTGGCGTGAAACTCAGCCGTCGTTGGCGCAGGCTCTCGATCCGCGGAAAAAAAAGGTCGCAACCCCGGCGGTACGCAAGTTCTATCAGCGGCGCCGTGTCGATTTCTTCGGGCATGGACATGAAGATCGCCACGCGACGCTCGGGCGCGAGCCAGTGCGTGCCGGCGATCCAGCGGGCGATTTGTCGCGAGCTGCGCGCGCGCTCTGCAGGGCTGAGTCCTGCGCGCGCCGCGCGCAGGGCCTTGCGCAGTATTCGGCGGTCGGACACGAAGACTCCGCGCGAAGGAATAATAGACGTCACCCGCCTGTGCCGGTGTGAACCGTTGCTCTCGACACAGAGCAACAAGTGGGGCGGACTACGTCAGGTAAGGCTTTCCGCTCGAAGGCGGACTTGCACAGTGCTGACAGCAAGCCCTGATGCCCCGGGGCGTTCCAACTTAGGGTCGAGAGGTAACCCGATCCACTATCGAACACCGCAGGCGACGCCACGTCACTCTACACCACGCAAGCGCTCAGGAACATGCGCTAACGCGTTTGCGTTAGCCAACGCGTCAGCGGTGTCAGAGATCGAGCTGTTGCCCGCGCTGCAAGGCGCCGTCGATGCGTTCGCGCAACGCGCGCACGCGGTTACCTTGTTCGGTTTCGCTGCGCCGATCTTTGTCCTGCAACTTGAGCAGTTCATGGGCCAGATTGAGCGCGGCCATGACCGCCACCCGATCGAGACCGACAACTTTGCCGCTGTCGCGGATTTCGCGCATCTTGCCGTTGAGGAACTCGGCGGCGTCGAGCAGCGCCGAGCGTTCCTCGTGCGGGCAGGCCACCATGTATTCCTTCTCGAGGATGCGGATGCTGACCCGCGCGGCATCGCGATCGCTGGCATTCACGTGCCGTGCTCCAAAGTTTTGAGACGACCGATCATGGCCTCGACGCGGGTACGGACCTGCTCATTGCGTTGCAGCAGCGTGGCGCGTTCGGTGGACAGGCTATCTTGCCGCTGACGCAAGGCGCGATTTTCCTCGCGCAGGGCGCCGAGCACCCCGAGCAATTCGTCAACCTGTTTCTCGAGACGGCGGATTTCCGCGTCGAGTCCGTTACGCTCGCTGGCCTTGTCGCTCATGGCGAAAATTATAGGCTGTGGCACACGCCGATCAATGCGAATCGGGGGGTCTTTGGCATAATCAGCCCATGTCAGCCCCCGACTATCGTGATATCGAAAGCCACCTATCGAGCTCGCGGGCCCTGACCGACCTGCCCGAAGCCCACGGAACGCTGGCCGGGGCGCTGTGCTCGGGTGAGCAATTGAACGTGCAGGACTGGTTGCGCGAGATCTTCCCCGAAGGTCGGGCGGGCGATGCCGAGGCCGCGCTGCATGCGGTATTCGAATGGACCCGGCATGTGCTGCGCGCCGGTCAACTCGCATTTCAATTGCTGTTGCCGGGTGACGAGACGCCGGTCGCCGAGCGCGCCGTGGCGCTTGGGCAGTGGTGCCAGGGCTTTCTCTACGGACTCGGTTCCAACCCCATCCCCGAGATCGAAGATTTGCCGGCTGATATCGGCGAGATCGTCCGCGACCTCACGGCCATGACGCGGATTGACGTCGACGAGAAGGAGTCGCTCGAGGATAACGAGCAGGCCTACGCCGAACTGATCGAGTTCGTGCGGGTGGGCGTGCAGTTGCTGCACGACGAACTGGCGCCGTTCCGCACGACGGCAGCCGATGACAACCCGGTCTCGCTGCACTGACATGTCGCGATCCAGCCACGTGAAGGAGTCGGCGCCGCCGCCGATCGGTCGCGACGAATTTGCCCGCCGCCGTCGCCAGTTGATGAAAAACATGGGGCGCGATTCGATCGCCATCGTGCCGGCCGCGCCTGTACACCTGCGCAACAACGACGTCGAGTACGCCTATCGGCAGGACAGCAACTTTCATTATTTGAGCGGCTTTCCGGAACCCGAATCGGTGGTGGTGCTGGTTCCGGGTCGAGCGCAGGGCGAGTATTTGTTGTTCGTGCGTGATCGCGATCCGCAGCGCGAGACTTGGGATGGGCGTCGTGCAGGTCCGGTTGGCGCACGCCGCGACTTCGGCGCTGACGATGCCTTTCCGATCGGCGATATCGACGAGATCCTGCCGGGACTCATGGAAGGTCGAGCAAAGATTTACTACACCGTCGGCGTCAACCGTGACTTTGATCACCGGGTGGTCGGCTGGGTGAATGCGCTGCGTGCGCAGGCCAAGCAGGGGCGTCACGCGCCGCACGAGATGGTCGCGCTCGAACATGTCTTGCATGAGATGCGACTTTTCAAAAGTCGTGCCGAAATCGAGCAGATGCGCGAGGCTGCGCGCATTGCCGCGCGTGCGCACCTGCGGGCGATGCGGTATTGCGAGCCCGGCCGTCACGAGTACGAGCTCGCTGCGGAGATCCAGCACGAGTTTCATTTGGCGCGTGCCGAGAACTCGTATCTGCCGATCGTCGGCGGCGGCGCCAATGGTTGCATCCTGCACTATCGGGAAAACTCTTCGCTGCTGCGGGTTGGCGAATTGGTGCTGATCGATGCCGGTTGCGAATACGAAACCTACGCTGCGGATATCACCCGCACATTTCCGGTGAGCGGTCGATTCTCGGCCGCGCAGCGCGCGGCGTACGAGGTGGTACTCGAGGCGAATCTTGCGGCCATCGAGGCGGTGCGTCCGGGCAATGATTGGAATCGCCCGCATGAAGTCGCCGTGCAGGTTCTCACCGCCGGCATGGTGCGTCTCGGTCTGCTCAAAGGTCGGGTACCGATGCTCGTCAAATCGCTCGCCTATCGGCGGTTCTACATGCATCGCACCGGCCATTGGCTAGGTATGGATGTGCACGACGTCGGTGATTACAAAATCGGCGAAGCCTGGCGGCAGCTCGAGCCCGGCATGGTGCTGACCATCGAGCCCGGGCTATACGTGCCGCCGGGCACGCGGGGCATTCCGCCGGAATTTCGCAACATCGGCATTCGCATCGAGGACGACGTGCTGGTCACCCGCGACGGTCACGAGGTGCTCACCCATGGCGTGCCCAAAGATCCCGCCGCCATCGAAGCGGTGATGGCCTCTTGAGTCCCATGGACAATGTTGTGGTCAATGCCGAGCCCAACGCCGAGCTCGTTGACGTCGCCATCGTCGGCGGTGGTTTGGTGGGCGCGAGCCTTGCGCTCGCGCTCGCGCCGACAGGTCTGCGGACGGCTTTGATCGAGGGTGTGGCACCCGATGCGACCGCACAGCCGAGTTTTGATGATCGCACTACGGCGCTCGGCAACGGCACGCGTCGAACTTTTGAAGCGCTCGGCCTCTGGTCGCAGATCGCGACGCAGGCGGCGGCGATCCGGCGGATCCATGTCTCTGATGCGGGCCGGTTCGGCTTCGCGCGTCTCGATGCCGCAGAGCATGGTATCGAGGCGTTCGGTTATGTCGTGACCAATCGAGTGCTGGGTGCCGCGTTGCAGTCGCGGCTGCGCGGACTGCCGGATCTGCGCTGGCGCATGCCGGCGCGCTGCACAGCGGTAAGCATCGGCGAGCAAACGGGAGAGTTGCAGACCGAGCCCGAAAGTTTGCCGCTGCGGGCCCGCTTGGTGATCGCCGCGGACGGCGCGAATTCGCGCGTGCGCGAGGCAGCGGGTTTGGGCGCCGACATCGAAGATTACGCACAGGTTGCGCTCGTTGCGCATGTGCGGGCGACGCGCGCCGCCGACGGCACGGCGTTCGAGCGCTTTACGCCGAGCGGTCCCTTTGCCGTTTTGCCGCTGCACGATGGTGCCTACGGCGTGGTGTGGACGCTGGCGCCCGCCGAAGCCGAGCGCGTGCTGCAATACACCGATGCCGAATACCTGGCTGCCCTGCAGCAGGCTTTTGGTTGGCGGATCGGTCGTTTGCAGACGGTTGGTCGTCGTACGGCCTATCCACTGCGATTGTCGCGCGCGCAAACTTTGGTCGGACGCCGGGTCGCCCTGATCGGCAACGCGGCGCAGGGCTTGCATCCGGTGGCGGGGCAGGGGTTCAACCTCGGTTTGCGCGATGCCGCGACGCTCGCTGAATTGCTGGCCGAGGTGGTCAGTCGGCAAGGTGCCGGGGCAGATATCGGTGCGCCCTCCGTACTCGAAGAATTCGCGAGCCGACGCCATGCTGATCGTGATGGTGTGACCCGCTTCACCGACGGGCTCGTGAAGTTGTTCGGCGATCAACGAGCGGGTGTGCCGTTGTTACGTGATTTGGGCTTGTTGCTCTTCGATCTGTCACCGACCGCTAAGCAGGCGATGTCGCGACTCAGCTGGGGCTTTGCGGGGCGTACACCGCGCCTGGGTCGCGGCCTCGGAGTCATACCGTGAGTTCGGCACCTGCGGCGACCAGCGAAATCTTTGATGTGGTGATCGTCGGCGGCGGCCCGGTCGGGGCTGCGCTCGGTGCTCTGTTGGTGCGTCTGCGGTCGCGGGGGTTGCGCGTGCTCTTGCTCGAGCGCGACTTGCCTGATCTCGCGCAGCCCATCGATGCGCGCGATCTGCGGGTCTTTGCCTTGTCGCGGGCCAGCGAACGGGTCCTGCGTGCAGCCGGCGCCTGGTCAGCTTTGGCGGTGCCTGGCGTCCTCGCGTCTTATGAGCGCATGCATGTTTGGCCGCGCGATGCCGACGAACCGCGCAGCGAAGGCTCGCTGACTTTTGATGCCGCCGAATTGGGTGAGGCGAACTTGGGCTATATCGTCGGCAACGCTGCGCTGCAGCGCGCGACGCTGGCGGCCTTCGTCGAGGGCGGCGGGACGGTGCAGCGCGCGCAGCTCGAAGATATTTGTTTTGCGGAGGCCGGGCTCGAGCTGCTCACCAGCGCAGGCCGATGCATGGCCAAGCTTGTCGTTGGTGCCGATGGTGGGCGATCGCGGGTGCGGGAGATCGCGGACCTGGGCGTCGAGGCCCAGGATTATCTGCAACTGGCCATCGTTGCCAATGTGCAGAGTGAGCGCCCTCACGAGCACACGGCTTGGCAGCGCTTCACTGGTGAGGGCACGCTGGCGTTGCTGCCGCTGGCGAGCGGCGAGAGCTCCATCGTCTGGTCTTTGCCGCGGGCTCGTGCCGAGGCGCTGCTGGCCAGCCCGCCCCATGAATTTGCCAGCGAGCTGATGACCGCCAGCGCCGGGGTTTTGGGCGCGCTCGAACTCGTGAGTCTGCGTCGCAGTTTTCCGCTGCGCCGAGTCAATGCGCCGCAGTACACGCGCGAGCGCTGTGCACTGGTGGGCGATGCGGCACATATCGTGCACCCGCTCGCCGGACAGGGTGTCAATCTGGGTCTGCTCGATGCCGCGGCGCTCGCCGAAGTACTCGAGGCGGCAACCCTTGAGGGTGAGGATCCGGGTGCGCTGCGCGTCCTGCGTCGCTACGAGCGCTGGCGCAAAAGCGATAACGAACTCATGGCGACTGCGCTCGACCTCTTCAATCGCTTTTTGGCGTTCGGCGGCGATGAATGGTCGCGCTGGGTCGAGCGGGGTCTCGGCGTCGTGGGTCGCAGCGCGCTACTGCGTCGACCGTTTGCCGAGCGCGCGCTCGGGCTCGCGGGCGAACTGCCGCGCGTGGCGCGGCGCGCCTAGCACCCCGTCGCGTGCCGCCGCTGCAACCGCCGCCGCTGCGTTCAGCTCAGTCGGTCGATCTTGGCCGCACAGATGAAATCATTTTCGGTGAGGCCGTTCACGGCATGGGTGCTGTAGCGCAGCCGGCAGTAGTTGTAGCCGATCGCCACGTCGGGGTGGTGATCCTCGAGGTTGGCGACATGCGCGACTGCGTTGACGAAACTCATCGTGCGATGAAAATCTTTGAACGACCATTCGCGTTGTAATTCACGGCCATCCGGTGACAGTCGCCACTCGGGTGCGAGTTGCTTGAGCAAGCGCTCGCACTCGGCGGCCGGCAACGGCGGCACACCACCCTCGCAGGGCAGGCATTTTTTCTCGGTCAGGGTAGTGCTCATGAGGCTTTCTCCGCGGGTCGGTCTTGGCGTCAGCTGCCGCTGCGCCGCGGATAACTGCGGGCAACGTAGGCTTCGACAAGTTGCTGGAATTCTTCGGCGATGTGTGCGCCCTTCAGCGTCACGGTTTTTTCGCCATCTTCGTAGACCGGCGCGACCGGGCGCTCGCCAGTTCCGGGCAGGCTGATGCCGATGTTGGCGTGCTTGCTTTCGCCGGGCCCGTTGACGACGCAGCCCATCACGGCAACGTTCATCATCTCGACGTCCGTGTATTCTTTGCGCCATTCGGGCATCCGGTGTCGGATATGCGACTGGATGGATTTCGCCAGCTCCTGGAAGTAGGTGCTCGTGGTGCGGCCGCAACCCGGGCAGGCGATGACCATGGGTACGAACGAACGCAGGCCCATGGTTTGCAGGATTTCTTGGGCGACGATCACTTCCTGGGTCCGATCGCCGTTCGGCTCCGGGGTGAGCGAAACACGGATGGTGTCGCCGATGCCGCGTTGCAGCAGCACGCCGATGCCAGCCGTCGAGGCAACGATGCCCTTGCTGCCCATCCCGGCCTCCGTGAGGCCAACATGCAGCGGGTAGTCGCAGCGCGCCGCAAGGTCGGTGTAGATCGCGATCAGATCTTGTACGCCGCTCACCTTGGCCGACAGCACGATTGCATCGTGGGGCTGACCTAATTCTTCGGCGCGCCGGGCGCTTTGCAGGCAGGACTCGACCATGGCCGCGCGCATGACTTTATTGGCACTACGCGGAGTTGGCGAGGCATTGTTCTCGTCCATCATGCGCGTCAACAGATCGGAGTCGAGACTGCCCCAATTGACGCCGATACGGATGGGTTTTTGGTACTGACAAGCCGTTTCGATCATTTCGGCGAACTGCGGATCACGCTTGCTGCCGCGGCCGACGTTGCCTGGATTGATGCGATATTTGGCGAGCGCCTCGGCGCAGGCCGGGTGCGCCTTCAAAAGTTTATGGCCGTTGAAGTGGAAGTCGCCGACGAGCGGTACCTGCAGCCCCTCACGCGCGAGTCGATCACGGATATGCGGTACCGCTGCCGCGGCTTCCTCGGAATTGACAGTGACGCGTACGATCTCCGAGCCCGCGCGCGCGAGCGAACGCACCTGCGTCACGGTCGCCTCGATGTCTGCGGTGTCGGTGTTGGTCATCGACTGCACCACGATCGGCGCACCGCCACCCACTTTGACCCCGCCCACCACGGCGGCCACGCTTTGTCTGCGGCTGATCATCGACGAGTCTCCTGCTGTACCTGCTGTCGTGCTGCTATCGTGCGGTACACTCTCTCACGAGTCGCGTCTTTTCGCCCCGCGGGGCGCAAAGTGCTGCTATTATCGCTCCGTTCGCGCATTCCGACCTTGCCGGAGAGATTCGCGACCTCGTGCTGGAGCCCTTTTGCAGGGGTCTCGCCTGGGTCGACGGACGCCGAAGGCGCAAGTTTCCGCCCGGAAACGCTCAGGCAAAAGAACGGCAGGTCGCAGGCGAGCTCTGGAGAGTGATCGTCCGGCAGTCCGAACGGGCAGTCGGCGGTCCGCCGAAGGGGAGCGGCCCGTCTGACGCAAGACTGGCCCGATCTCTCAGGTCCAAGGACAGAGGGGCGGCAGGAGTCACTGATTCCTGCCGCCCATTTTTTTGGTTCCGGCGGTAACCAAGAGTTGCAGCACTCTTTGGGAGCTCGCATGGGACGCAAGACACCTCTACATGAACAGCATGTCGCGCTCGGTGCGCGCATGGTCGACTTCGGCGGCTGGGATATGCCGGTCAACTACGGCTCGCAGATTGAGGAGCACCATCAGGTGCGCCGCGCCGCCGGTATCTTTGATGTCTCCCACATGTGCGTCATCGACGTACGCGGTCGCGACAGTCGCGGCTTTTTGCGGCGGTTGCTCGCCAACGACGTCGACAAGCTGCAGGCGCCGGGCAAAGCACTTTACAGCTGCATGCTGAACGCCGACGGCGGCGTGCTTGACGATCTCATCGTCTATTTCATGAACGACGAGTGGTTCCGCATCGTCGTCAATGCCGGCACGCGCGACAGCGATCTCGTGTGGATTCGTGCGCGCGCGCGCGAAGAGCTCGCCCACTTCGAAATCATTGAGCGGGTCGATCTGGCGATGTTCGCGGTGCAAGGTCCCACGGCCCGCGCCAAAGTCGTCGACTTGCTGGAGCCGATAGATCGCGAAGCCACGCCCGCGTTGCAGCCGTTTGCAGGGCGATTTTGCGGTGAATGGTTTGTGGCGCGTACCGGGTACACGGGCGAGGATGGTTACGAAATCATGCTCCCGTTCGAAGAAATCAGTGCAGCCTGGCTCGCGCTGGTGGCGGCTGGCGTGGCGCCTTGTGGCCTCGGCGCGCGCGACACGCTGCGCCTGGAAGCCGGCATGAACCTCTATGGCAACGACATGAGCGAGCGCACGCACCCGCTCGAGTCAGGGCTGGCGTGGACCGTAGCCTTCGAGCCCGCGAGCCGCGATTTCATTGGTCGCGAGGCGCTCGAGCACATTCGTGAGGCGGGTGGCGGCACGCGCAAACTCGTCGGTCTCGTGCTCGAGGATCGCGGTGTGCTGCGTTCCCACCAAAAAGTGCTGATCGACGGCGTGGGTGAGGGCGAAATCACCAGCGGCACGTTTTCGCCGACCCTCGAGCGCTCGATTGCGCTTGCCCGGGTACCGCGCGCTACCGGCGCGTCGGTGCAGGTTGATATCCGCGGCAAATTGCTGCCGGCGCGAGTCGTGAAGCCGCCCTTCGTACGCCACGGGCGTGCACTGATCAGTCTCTAAAAGAATTCAATTTGCCTGCCACGGAGTTTTGCCATGAGCCATATCCCCGCAGATCGACGCTACGCCAAATCCCACGAATGGGTGCGACTATTACCCGATGGCCGCGTGGAGATCGGCATTACCGACCACGCGCAGCAGGCGCTCGGCGATCTGGTGTTCGTCGAGGTGCCCGAACCCGGGCGTGTGCTCGGCGCGGGCGAGGCCTGCGCCGTGGTCGAATCCGTGAAGGCAGCGTCTGATGTGTACTCGCCGATCGCCGGTACGGTGCTCGAAAATAATGCCGATCTCGGCGGCGCGCCCGAACTCATCAATCAGGATTGCTACGGCAAGGGTTGGATGATGCGTCTGCAACCCGTGTCACCGGACGCGCTCGATGCGCTGCTTGGGCCCGAGGCCTACGCAGCGCAGTTGGCTGCGGAGGGTGGCTGAGATGGCGTTCATTCCGCACACCGAGCACGACATCCGCGAGATGCTCGCAGTCATCGGCGCGCCTTCGATCGACGCGCTCTTCGACGAAATTCCCGCTGCGCTGCGCGTGCAGGGACTCGAGGGTATTCCCGAGGCGATGTCGGAGATGGCGATCGCTCGCTTGATGAGTGAGCGCGCCCGTCAGGATGGCAGACCGCTGTCTTTTTTGGGCGCTGGCGCTTACGAGCATCACATTCCCTCGGCGGTGTGGGCGATCACCACGCGCGGCGAGTTCTATAGCGCGTACACGCCGTATCAAGCCGAGGCGAGCCAGGGCACGCTGCAACTGATCCACGAACATCAGACCATGATCAGCAGTTTGACCGGCATGGAGGTCGCGAACGCCTCGCTCTATGACGGCGGTTCGGCGGTCGCCGAGGCGGCGCTGATGGCGGTGCGCGCGCACCGTAAATCGAAGAGTCTGCGCATCCTCGTGCCCAGCACGGTCAATCCCAATTATCGGCGCGTGGCAGTGAGCACCGCCGGCAATCAGGGATTGCGCTTCGAGAGCGTGGCGTACTCGCGCGAGACAGGATGCATCGATCCGCTGGCGCTCGAAGCCTTGCGTGGCGAGGATCTCGCTGCGCTCGTCATCCAACAGCCTAATTTCTTTGGTCAGCTCGAAGATGTCGATGCGCTCACCGACTGGGCGCATTCGGCCGGCATGTTGGTGATCGCGGTCGTCAACCCGACCTCGTTGGCCATGCTCAAGCCACCCGGCGAATGGGGCACGAAAGGTGCTGATATTTGCGTCGGCGAGGGTCAGCCGCTTGGTGTGCCGCTGTCATCCGGCGGACCGTACTTCGGTTTCATGACCACCCGACTCGAGTACGTGCGCGCGATGCCGGGTCGTATTGTGGGTCGCACGGTCGATCTCGAGGGCAAACGGGGTTACACGCTCACCTTGCAGGCGCGTGAGCAGCACATTCGCCGTGGCAAGGCGACCTCCAACATTTGTACCAATCAGGGGCTGTTGATGACGGCGGCCACGATCTACATGAGCCTGCTCGGCCCCGCAGGGCTAGCCAAAGTGGCCGAGAGCTGCATGGCACGGACGCAGCAACTGCAGAGCGCGCTCTGCCGAGTACGCGGTGTACGCGCGGCGTTTGCGGGTGCACGTTTTCACGAGAGCGTGTTGCTGCTCGATCGCCCGGCGGCCGCCGTGCTGCGCAGTCTCGAGGCGCAGGGCATTCTGGGCGGCGTCGATCTCAGCGCCGATTACCCGGAGCTCGGACCGGCGTTGCTGGTCTGCGCCACCGAAACCAAAACCGATGACGACATCGAGCGCTTCGCCAATGCGCTTGGTGTGGCCCTGCAGGCTGCGCGGGCGGCATGAGCTGCGCGCCACGGAGAACAGCATGAATCAGATTCTCGAAAAATCCATCTTCGAATACTCGCGCGAAGGACGTGGCGCGGCTGCGCAGCAGCCACCGGCGCTGGTCGGTGCTGGCGCAGCAGCCGCTCATGAGGCGCAGTCGGCACTGCCTGCAGCTTTACGTCGGCGCAGCAAACCATTGTTGCCCGAGGTCAGCGAGCTCGATGTGGTGCGGCATTTCACGCGGCTGTCGCAACTCAATTTTTCGATCGACACGAACTTCTATCCGCTCGGTTCGTGCACGATGAAATACAACCCCAAGGCCTGCAATCAATACGCGATGCTGCCGGAATTCCTTGCGCGCCATCCGCTGGCACCGGATTCGCAGGGGCAGGGGTTTTTGTCCTGCATGGTCGAATTGCAGGAGATGCTCGAAGAAGTCACTGGCATGAAAGCCGTGTCGCTCAATCCCATGGCTGGGGCGCAAGGCGAATTCGCCGGTGTCGCCATGATTCGTGCGTATCACCATGCGCGCGGCGATCTGGCGCGCAACGAAATCATCGTGCCCGAGGCTGCGCACGGCACCAATCCCGCGACAGCGACGATGTGTGGTTGCGTGGTGCGCGAGATTCCGGTCGATGCCGAGGGCGATGTCGATATCGCCGCACTCGAAAAAGCGGTGGGACCCCACACCGCCGGCATCATGCTCACCAATCCGTCCACGCTCGGCGTCTTTGAGCGTAAGATTCAGGAGGTCGCGCGCATCGTTCATGGCGCCGGCGGGCTGCTTTATTACGACGGTGCGAATCTCAATGCCATTCTCGGCAAGGTCCGCCCCGGCGATATGGGCTTCGATGTCATCCACATGAATCTGCACAAAACCTTTTCCACCCCGCATGGCGGCGGTGGACCGGGCGCGGGTGCGGTGGGCGTGAGCGCACGGCTCGAGCCCTTTTTGCCAGTGCCGGTGGTCGGTCGTGAAGGCGAGGCCTATCGCTGGCTCACCGAGGTCGATCGGCCGCAGTCGATCGGTCGTCTTTCGGCGTTCATGGGCAACGCCGGCGTATTGCTGCGGGCCTATATTTACATGCGCATGCTTGGCCGCAGCGGCATGAGTCAGGTTGGCGAGTTCGCGACCTTGAACGCGAACTATCTGTTGGCAAGGCTGCGCGCAGCGGGTTTCGATTTGGCCTATCCGACGCGTCGCGCGAGTCATGAGTTCATCATCACGCTGCGCAGGCAGGCCAAGGAATTGAACGTCACCGCGATGGATGTCGCCAAACGCTTGCTCGATTACGGCTTTCACGCACCGACGACCTACTTTCCGTTGTTGGTGCCGGAGTGTCTGCTGATCGAGCCCACCGAAACCGAGAGTCGCGAAACCCTCGATGCCTTCGTCGAGGCAATGGTCGCCATCCTCGCCGAGACCGAGACCGACGCGGCGAAGCTCAAGGGCGCGCCATGGACCATGCCGGTGCGACGACTCGATGATGTGCGGGCGGCAAAACAGCTCGAATTGACCTGGAAGCCTGTAAACTCCGCGGCGTGACGAAAACCGATCGCCAGAAACCGACCGGACTCATCCGCCTCGTCAACGCCTCCGGCGATACCTGGAAAGGTTATGTCGGTGCGTTCCGCGAGGAGGCTGCGTTCCGGCAAGAGCTCGCGCTATGCGTGGTGCTGTTTCCGCTTGGCTTGTGGCTGGGTCAAAACGGCATCGAGCGCGCGCTGCTGGTCGGGCCGATTTTCATCATCCTGATCGTCGAGCTGCTCAATAGCGGCATCGAGGCGACCGTTGATCGAATCGGGCTCGAGCGCCACCAGCTCTCGGGGCTCGCCAAAGATCTCGGTTCCGCGGCGGTCTTCACCTCATTTGCACTACTGGCCGTGGTTTGGGCGCTGGTGCTGTTCGATCGCTGAGCCAATTTTCCCGGGAGACGAACATGACGGCGCTCATCTGTGGTTCGGTAGCCTATGACACGGTAATGGTGTTCGAGGGTCACTTTAAAGATCACATCCTCGCAGATCGAATCCACATGTTGAATGTGGCTTTTCTCGTGCCCGGCCTGCGCCGTAATTTCGGCGGTTGCGCGGGCAACATCGCCTACAACCTCAAGCTGCTCGGCGGCGAAGGCAAGGTGATGGCGACGGTGGGTATGGATTTCGATCCCTACCGCGCCTGGATGATCGACAACGGCTTGCCGCTCGATCACATCCGTCAGCTCGAGGACGAATACACCGCCCAGGCGTACATCACGACCGACGCCGATAACAACCAGATCACGGCGTTTCACCCGGGGGCGATGAACCACGCGCACGTCAATAAAGTGCCGAAGACCGCTGGTATACGGCTTGGCATCGTCGGTCCCGAAAGCCATCTCGGCATGTGCGAGCACGCCTCGCAGTTTGCCGCCAATGGCATCCCGTTCATCTTTGATCCGGGTCAGGCGATGACGCTGCTCGGTTCCGATGATCTGCGCACCATGATCGGACAGGCGAGTTGGGTGGCGGTCAATGATTACGAGGCGAGTCTGCTGGTCGAGCGTACCGGTTGGTCGCTCGAAGAGATCGCCGGCAAGGTCAAGGCGTTGATCGTGACGTGCGGCTCGCAGGGTTCGCACATCCATGCAGAGGGCAAATTGCACGAGATTCCGCCGGTGAAGCCCGTACAAGTCGCCGACCCCACAGGCTGCGGCGATGCGTATCGTGGTGGACTGCTGTTTGGTCTGCAGCGCGGGCTCGACTGGCCGACCACGGGCCGTATCGCGTCACTCATGGGCTCGCTCAAAATTGCCCACCACGGGACGCAGAACCATCGCTTTGGTCGCGAGGAATTTGCCGGTCTCTACAAGCAGGCTTTTGGCGCCGCGCTCGGCGCCTGATGCGCTCGGGGCTTGAGCGGTCAAGTCGATCTTTTCGGTAACTCTGTCACTGGGCGTTCGGCGGTCGCGGCCGTCGATCCTGGCGATGAGGTGCGCGCGCTGGCCGCGCAAATCCCGCGTGGTTTGCGCTTCGGCACCTCCACGTGGTCGTTTGCGGGCTGGCAGGGCATCGTCTACGGCGGCGACTACGACGAGACGAAACTCGCGCGCGACGGGCTGGCAGCCTATGCGGCGCATCCCTTGTTGCGCAGTGTTGGGGTCGATCGCAGTTTCTATGCGCCACTCAATGACAAGACGCTGCAACGCATGGCAGCCGCAACCAGCCCCGACTTCCGATTTTTGCTCAAGGCCCACGCGGCGCTGATGCTGCCGAAGAGCGCGCGTCGACCGGAGTATCTCGAGGGCGTTCCCGATGTATTTCTCGACGCCGATTACGCGCGACGTGTGGTGATCGAGCCCGCACTGCGCAGACTCGGCGAACGACTCGGTGTGATTCTGTTTCAGTTCTCGCCCTTGGGTGACCCGCTGCTGCGCTATCGCCAAGAGTTGCTGCCGCGCCTCGAAAGTTTTCTCGCTGCCCTGCCACGTGAAGCCAAGTACGCGGTGGAATGGCGTGATCGTGCGATGCTCGGCAACGATCTCGCTGACCTACTCGCGCGCCAGGGTGTCGCCCACGGATTTGCCGCCCATCCGCGTTTGCCGCCCGTTACTGAACAGTCGCCTATCGAGGCCGACGCTGACTGCCCGCTCGTCATTCGCTGGTTGCTTGCACCGGGACTCGGCTACGAAGAAGCGCGAGCCGCCTATGCGCCCTTCGATCGCCTGATTGATCCCGACCGCGCAACGCGGCGGCAAGTTGCGCAGTTGGCGCATAAGGCGCTCGGTCAGGGGCGGCAGACAATCGTCATCATCAACAACAAGGCCGAGGGATCGGCGCCGCTCTCGGTCGCGGCTTTGGCCAAAGAATTCGTGCAGAGCATGAGCGCTGCGGACTCGCCTGCTTTACAATGACCCGCTGCATCCGGGGAACGCATGACCATCGACGGACTGTTGTGGCGGCACCGATGCCGGTGATGACCAAAGAAATCGACGCTGCGGTGACGCTTCTGCGTGCCGGCGAGCTGGTCGCGTTTCCAACCGAGACGGTCTACGGTCTCGGTGCCGATGCGCGTAACCCGGTCGCGTTGCGCAAGGTCTATGCGCTAAAGGGTCGCCCGGCGACGCACCCGCTCATTTTGCATCTGCTTTCGGTCGACGAACTTGCGAGTTGGGCCGCCGAGGTACCGCCGATGGCGCTGCGCCTCGCGGCGCGCTTCTGGCCGGGGCCGCTCACGCTGGTGCTGCGGCGCGCTGCGGGCGTTGCCGATGAACTCACGGGCGGACAGGACACGATCGCCGTGCGCGTACCTGCACATCCTGTGGCGCGAGCCTTGCTGGCAGCCTTTGGCAGCGGCATCGCGGCGCCGTCGGCGAATCGCTATGGTCGCGTCTCGCCGACCTGTGCCGCACATGTGCGCGAAGAATTTCCGCAAGATCTGCTGGTGCTTGAAGGCGGTGATTGCGAGGTCGGGCTGGAGTCGACCATCGTTTCTTTGGTAGGTTCTACGCCGCAGCTGCTGCGGCCCGGCGTGATTTCGAGCGCAGCGCTCGCAGCAGAGCTCGGCATGTCGTTGCAGACGCCGATCAGCGTTGCTGCGCCGCGTGTTCCGGGCAGCACTGCGCAGCATTACGCACCGCAGACGCCGCTGACCTTGGTGCCTGCCGGCAGGCTCGACGCCGCGATCAAGACTGCACAGGCTGGGGGCGAACTCGTGGTGACACTGGCCTGTCCGCCGGGTACCGATGCAGCGAGCTATGGCCGTGCGCTGTACGCGGAACTGCGCAGGCTCGACAAGCAGGGCGCATCGCGTATCCTCGTCGAATCCGTGCCCGAGTCGGCCGACTGGGATGCGGTGCGCGACCGCCTTGCCCGCGCCGCTGCCACATTTCTTTGACCTGATTGTACGTCACCATTTTTCGCTGAGCTATTGCCGATGAAATCGACCCGCAA
>VGUP01000002.1 GCA_016874175.1 Gammaproteobacteria bacterium
GACGTTACGCAGACGCTCGCGATCGCGTTGGTCCATCGAGCGCAGCACTTGCAGCGTTACTGTTTCGGGCAGATCGCCGACAAGGTCGGCGAGATCGTCGAGTTCCATGCCCTCGGCCGCGGCGACTAATTCTTCGGTCGCCATATCGCCGATCAATTCGTGACGGACGTTTTCGTTGAGCTCGACGAGTACATCGCCTTCGAGCTCGGGATCGACCATGCTCCAGACGAGTTCGCGCTGATGTGGCGGCACCGATTCGAGCAATAGCGCGATCTCCGCCGGATGCATTGCCGCCACCATACGCTGCGCCGGACGCAGGGTGCCCGAGTCAAGCGCCTCACGCAGCGCGACGAGTCGCGCTTCTTTGCGGGTGCTGACGTTCATGCGAGCGAGCTGTGACGTACTGCCAACGAAGGTGCCTTGTCGCGCAGGCGTTCCGCCAAGCGATCGACCAGATAGACCGAGCGGTGCTGACCGCCGGTACAGCCGATGCCGATGGTGAGATAGCGTCGACGCGCCGCCTGATGTTCGTCGATGCGCGCGGTGATGAAACGCGCGAATTGTTCGAGCAGGGCGCCGACCGCCGGCTGTGCGCCGAGATATTCGATCACTTCCTGATCACGACCGGTGAGCGCGCGCAAACTCACGGTCCAATAGGGGTTGGGCAGCGTGCGCGCATCGAAGACGAAATCGCAATCACCCGGAACACCGTGCTTGAAACCGAACGACACCAGCGTCAGTGACAGTTCCGCACCACGTCTGCGATCGATGCGCTGCACGATCACGTCGCGCAGTTCGTGTACGCCCATATGCGTGGTGTCGACCACGAGATCGGCCGACTGGATCATGGGATCGAGCAGCTGGCGCTCGCGCAGGACCGCCTCCTGCAGACTGCCGCCTTCGCGTGATAACGGATGGCGACGCTTGGTCTCGCCGAATCGACGCAGCAATTCGCCTTCGGCTGCGGTGACCACCAGCAATTCGCAGCGCACGCCGCAGCGCCGCAATTCATTGATGGTGTCCGGAATGCGCTCGAGTCCGAGACCCGAGTCGCGAGCATCGATGCCGATGGCAACGGTCTGATAGCCACCCTCGTTGCTGCGCAGCACATGCGCGACGAAGGGCTCGAGCATCGAGGCCGGCAGATTATCGACACAATAGTGGCCGAGATCTTCGAGCGCATTGAGCACCACACTCTTGCCGGCCCCGGAGAGACCGCTGACGAGAATGAGACGCAGCGTCGAGGCCATACGAACAGATCGCGAAGAGAACGCCGTCAGTGGCGTGCTCGACGACCTTCTTCAGCGTGATGGTCAGTGGTTTTTTCTTTGCGCTTCTTGACCAACCGATAGAGTTTGTCGGCGAGCGCGTCGATGGCTGCGTACATGTCTTCGGCAACGGCGTCGGCGTGAATGTCGCCACCGCGCACCTTGAGCGTGGCCTCGGCCTTTTGCCGCAGCTTCTCGACCGACAGCACGTAGTGCGCATCGATGAGGTGATCGAAGTGGCGCGTGATGCGGTCCATCTTCTTATGGACATAGGCGCGCATGGCGTCGGTGACTTCGACGTGATGGCCGGTGATGCAGATCTGCATGGCGTCCTCCTGTTGACGTCAAGGTTAGCGCGATTTGCCCTTCTTTCGCTCGGCCGAAGAGTCGATACCCAAGCCTTCGCGGTACTTGGCGACCGTGCGGCGGGCTACGGGTATGCCTTCGCCGCTGAGGATCTCGGCGAGTCGGCTGTCCGAAAGCGGGTTCGTGGCGTCCTCGTTACGAATGAGTTTGCGAATCTTGGCGCGAATGGCGGTCGAGGAGGTCCCTTGACCATCGCCGCCTTCGACCTGACTCGAAAAGAAATAACGCAATTCGTACACACCGCGTGGCGTGTGCATGTATTTGCCCGAGGTAACTCGCGAGATGGTCGATTCGTGCATCTCGATCGCGGCGGCGATGTCCTTGAGGATCATCGGCTTCATGCGCTCGTCACCGTAGTTCAAAAAATCTGCCTGCCGCGCCACGATGGCGCGCGTCACTTTGAGCAGCGTGTCGTTGCGGATCTCCAGACTTTTGAGCAGCCAGCGCGCCTCCTGCAACTGCGTGCGCAGCGTCGTATGGTCGCTGCCGCGACCGAGCATGCCGACATATTCCTGATTCACGCGGATGCGTGGCGCGGTGCCCGGGTTGAGTTCCACCGCCCAGCCTTTGGCGGTGCGGCGCACGAACACATCGGGGATCACGTATTCCGGCCGTGCGGCGCTCACCAGCGAGCCCGGCCGCGGATGGCAGGCGCGAACGAGGGCGATGGCTGCTGCGAGCTCCTCGGTCGCAGCGCCAGTTGCCTCGGCGAGGGGAGTCGGATCGCGTTTGGCGAGCAAGTCGAGATGCTGCGCAGTGATTCGCAGTGCCAGGGCAAGCCCGGGCGTTGCCGCATCGAGTTGCGCAAGTTGCAGCGTCAAACATTCGCCCAGACTGCGCGCACCGATGCCCACCGGCTCGAGCGTCTGCACGAGCATCAGCACCCGCTCGATTTCTTCTTCGCCCCAGACGAGATCGGGTTGCAGACTGAGACCGATCTCACTCAGCGTCTCGGTGAGATAGCCGTCATCGTTCAACGCATCGACCAGCGTCGTGGCGACGGTCAGATCGTCATCGGAAAGGCCAGCGAGTTCCAGTTGTCCGAGCAGGTGATCGCGCAGCGACTCGCCGCGTTCATCGACGATGTCACGATCGGCCATCTCATCGTCTTCGGCGCGGCCGGCATCGCTGCCGGTACCCGGCCGATCGGCCCAAGGTTGCTCGACGACTTCGACTTCGACGGGTTCTGGTGTTTCGATCGCGGCCTGTTGTTCGACCGCAGTGAAATGACTGCCGAGCTCGACCTCGTCTTCCGGGTCTTCCTGCTCGAGCATGACGTTAGACTCGAGCACTTCCGCCAGATGCGCCTTCAATTCGATCGTCGGCATCTGCAGGAGGCGTATCGCCTGCTGCAGCTGTGGCGTCATGGTCAGGGACTGACCGAGCTTGAGTTGCAGGGACTGCTTGAGCATCGGCGGGTCGTGTTTTGCGCGGGCGACGCGGCCGGCGTCGCTAGGGCTTCCTAAAGACTGAAGGACTCGCCCAAGTACACCTCACGCACGCGGGAATTGGCAAGGATTTCTGCCGCCGACCCGGATGCGATGACCGTTCCATCGCCGATGATGTACGAGCGCGCACACACGTCGAGGGTTTCGCGCACGTTGTGATCGGTGATGAGGATGCCGATCCCGCGCGCGGCGAGCTCGCGAATGATGTGCTGGATGTCGGCGACGGAGAGTGGATCGACGCCGGCGAATGGCTCATCGAGCAACATGAAGCGCGGATCGGCGGCGAGGGCGCGCGCGATTTCGACGCGACGACGCTCACCGCCCGAGAGCGCCATGCCGGGCGAGCGACGTACATGCTCGATACGCAAGTCGGCAAGGATCTGCTCGCAGCGCGCGCGGCGCTGTGCTGCATCGAGCTCGGGCCGCGTTTCGAGGATCGCGAGCACGTTGTCCTCGACCGACAGCCGACGGAACACCGAGGCCTCCTGTGGCAGATAGCCGATGCCGGCTTTCGCGCGCTGATGAACGGGGGCGTGGGTGAGATCGCGACCGTCGACTTCGATCCGGCCGGCGTCGGCGGGCACCAAGCCCACAATCATGTGGAACGCAGTCGTCTTGCCGGCGCCGTTCGGCCCCAGCAGACCAACAATGTCGCCGGCCTGCACCTCGAGCGACAGACCGCGCACGATCTGCCGCGTGCCGTAGGCTTTGGCGAGATGGCTGGCGCGCAAGTGGCTCATGCCGGCGGTCTCATGGCTTTGGGGGCGCCGTGTCGGCGGTCTCGGTCGCGGGGCGCGGCCGGATCACGATGCGCACGCGCTCGCTGCTACCTGCGGGCTTGCCAGCTTGCACGCGCTGCTCGCGTACGTTGTAGACCAGCGGGTCGCCGCGGATTTCACTGCGACCGTTGTCGCTCAGCCAGGCATCGTCACGCAGCGTGACCGTACCCGCAGTCATTTCATAGGTGATGCTGCCGGCGCGGCCACGCGCGTTCCCGCCATCGCGCAATTTTTGTTCGAACTCGGCCTGTTTGCCGCGGATGGTGGCGCGCACGATCTGATTGCGCGCAAAGACCACGGTGGCCTCGTCGGAGCGCAGTTCCCCGCCATCGACCAGCACGCGCACCATGCCGCTGAAAGTCCAGGTGGAATCATTAAAGTCGAGACCCGTGGCTCGCGCCCGTTGTGCCGCGACGCGGACGTTGCCCTGGGTGATCACCACATCGCGGAATAGCAGGGTGTTGCTGCGGTAATCGACTTCGGAGGATGCGGCATCGAGCGTGATGTCGCCGTTGTCGGCGTGACTGCTTGCCGGCCAGCTGGCGAGCAGCAGCGCTGCGCCGAGCACCACCCAGGCCGCGGCTTGCCACCGCAACATGCGGCAGAGCCGCAACATTTGGCGGTAGCGGTAAACAAGTTGGATGATCTGCGGCCTCACGGTGTGAAGCGTCCGCGGATGGTCGACTGCAGGCGCACTTGTCCGGTGCGCAGGTTGGCTTCGAGGCCGGTGGCCACGAGCTCGTGACCCTGCAGAGAAACTTTGACGGCGCCCGGTGCGCGCACCCGTGACGACTCGAGATCGTATTGCAGTCGAGCTGTCACCAGCTGCAAGCCGCCATTGCGCAGTGCTTTGCTCTCGGTGCTGACCGTCACGCCGCCCGAAAGATCAAGTCGTCGTGCATCAGCGGAGAGCAGGCCCTCGGGTGCGCGCACCTGCCAAGGCGCGCCGTCGCGGGCGCCGGTCTCGAAGCGCAGTGCCTGCAAGCTGACTTTGAGCGACTGCGGGTCTTGTTCGAGGCGCTCGGCTTCGAGCCGGTAGCGCGGCAAGCCATCGGCACCCATTTGCACGATGACGGCATCGGTCGCCGAATAGCCCGGATCACGCTCGCCCGCGGGCAAGCGTGTGGTCGCATCCGGCGTCGCCGGGCTGCAGGCGGCGAGCAGCGTCGCCAGCATCAAGCCCAGCAAAATGTTTGACGACGGGATTTTCGGCGCGAGGCGCATGCGCGAATCATCCGCTCACAGCACGCCACTGCGCAGCAGATCGTGCACATTGAGTGCGCCAACGAGCATGCCATGCTCGTCGACCACCGGCAGCGAGGTGATGCGGTGGGTTTCCATGAGATGCACGGCCTCGGCGGCGAGTTCGCCCGGTCCGATGCTCTTGCAGGGATGCGTCATCACCTCGCGAATGCGCGCGCCGTGAATGTCGACGCGGCGATCGAGCGAACGTCGCAAATCACCATCGGTGTATACGCCGATGGCGTGACCCGCAGCATCGACCACTACCGTCATGCCGAGACCCTTGCTGGAGATTTCGAGCAGCCCGTCGGCGAGTGCGGTGTCGGGCCCCACGCGCGGTACGGCGGCGCCGCTGCGCATGACATCTTTGACGCGCAGCAGCAGGCGGCGACCGAGCGCACCACCCGGATGCGAACGCGCAAAATCTTCGGCGGTGAAGCCGCGCGCTTCGAGCAGCGCGACCGCGAGCGCATCACCCATGGCGAGGGCTGCGGTGGTACTGGCGGTGGGCGCGAGGTTGAGCGGGCAAGCCTCTTCGGCAACGCCCACATCGAGATGCACTCGCGCTTCGCGCGCGAGCGTTGATTGTGGATTGCCGGTCAGCGCGATCAGCGGCAGGCCGAGCCGGGTGATCGAAGCGAGCAGGGTGAGCAGTTCAGGCGTTTCGCCGGAGTTCGAGAGCGCGAGCACCACGTCGTCGCGGGTGATCATGCCGAGATCGCCGTGACTGGCTTCGGCGGGATGCAGAAAGAACGCCGGCGTACCGGTGCTCGCCAGGGTCGCCGCGATCTTGCCGCCGACGTGACCCGACTTGCCCATGCCGGTGACGACCACACGACCGCGGCAATCGAGACACAGCTGGCAGGCCGCGGCAAAGCCCTCGTCGATGCGTGCCTCGAGCGCCGCGAGCCCGCGGATTTCGATGCTCAGGGCGCGGCGCCCGGCGGCGATCAGCCGCGGCGCCGCCACTGTCGAGCCGACTTGAGCGGCCGATTCGGCCGGGTGCGCAGGAGTCTTCATGAGGTGGCATCATAGCGCCCCTGCATGCACCCCGAAAAAGTAGCTGAACTGATCCGCGCCGGCCTGCCCGGCGCCCTCGTCGTGGTCCAGTCCGAGGACCAGATCCATTTCGCGACCCGGGTGGTCAGCGAGGCTTTTGTTGGCAAGCGCAGCATCGCGCGGCACCAGATGGTCTATCGTATCCTCGGCGAGCTGGTCGGTCGCGAGATCCATGCGCTCTCCATTGAAGCCCTCACGCCCGAGGAGGCGGGGGCGCGCTAATGGATAGGCTGCAGATCGACGGCGGCGCGGTCCTCGAGGGCGAGGTTCGCATCTCCGGCGCCAAAAATTCTGCGCTGCCGATTTTGGCCGGCACCTTGCTGGCCGCAGAGCCCGTGGCGATCGGCAACGTGCCGCATCTGCAGGATGTCACCACCATGATCGAGCTGCTCGGTCGGATGGGGGTGACGGTCACGGTCGATGAGCGCATGAATGTCGAGGTCGAGGCGAGCACGCTCGAGCAGCCGATCGCACCCTACGACCTCGTCAAAACCATGCGGGCCTCGATACTGGTGCTCGGGCCCTTGCTCGCGCGCTTCGGTCAGGCCGATGTTTCTTTGCCCGGCGGCTGCGCGATCGGCGCGCGTCCGGTCAACATTCACGTCGCTGGGCTGCAGGCGATGGGCGCCGAGGTGTCGATCGAGAACGGCTACATCCGCGCGCGCGCCAAGCGCTTGCGCGGTGCGCGCCTCGTGCTCGACACCGTCACGGTCACCGGCACCGAAAATTTGCTGATGGCGGCGACTCTCGCCGAGGGGCAGACCGCACTCGAGAACGCGGCGCGCGAGCCCGAGGTGGTCGATCTTGCCGATTTCCTCAATTCCATCGGCGCCAAGATCCGCGGCGCCGGTACCGATAAAATTATCATCGACGGCGTGCCGCGTTTGCATGGCGGGCAGTTTCGCGTACTGCCCGATCGCATTGAGAGTGGCACCTATCTGGTTGCCGGTGCGATCACGCGCGGCAAGGTGCGCCTCAAAAATACTCGGCCGGAGCACCTCGATGCGGTGCTCGCCAAGCTCGAGGAAGCGGGAGCTACGCTCGCCACCGGCAGCGACTGGATCGAAATCGACATGCGTGGTCGTCGGCCCAAAGCGGTGGATCTGCGCACTGCGCCCTATCCGGCGTTCCCCACCGACATGCAGGCGCAGTTCGCGGCGCTCAATACGGTTGCCGAGGGCGTGGGCACCATCATCGAAACAATCTTCGAGAATCGTTTCATGCACATGCTCGAGATGCGCCGCATGGGCGCCGAGATTCGTCTCGAGGGCAACACGGCCATCATCAAGGGTGTGCCGCGTTTGCAGGCCGCGCCGGTGATGGCGACCGATCTGCGGGCTTCTGCGTCACTGGTGCTCGCTGGCCTGGTGGCCGAGGGACGCACCGAGATCGATCGCATTTATCACATCGATCGTGGCTACGAGGCCATCGAAGAAAAACTGGCGGCGCTCGGCGCCGCGATCAAGCGCGCACCGGCCTGAGCGGGCCCGCGTGAGCAGCGCGGTCTGCGCAGGCTCGCCTGGTCAGCGTGGTCTGACTTGCTGCGGCGCCTCGTCGACCCGCACCCGCGCAGTGCCGCGCTCGCTGCCGCGCTGCACCTCGATGGCCAAGGTTTGTCCGGGTGAGGTGTCGGCGATCCGCAGTTGTACTTCGCGTGAACTGCGCGTCGTCTGGTCGTCGATCTTGAGAATGATGTCGCCGGGCAGCAGGCCCGCCTGCTGCGCCGGGCTGCCGCCGGCAATGCGCTTGATACGCGTCACGGCGCCATCGAAGCCCGCCGTCTTGGCGACTTCCGCGTCGATGGTTTCGATGCCGACGCCGATCCAGCCGCGCAGCACTTTGCCGCGCGTGACGATTTCATTGACGACACCGCGCACCAAATTGACCGGGATCGCGAAGCCGATGCCCTCGACGCCAAGACTTTTGGCGATGATCGCCGTGTTCACGCCAATCAATTCACCACGCGTATTGATCAGCGCACCACCGGAATTCCCCGGATTGATGGGCGCATCGGTCTGGATGAAATTTTCGAAGGTGGCGATGCCGAGCTGATCGCGGCCGGTGGCGCTGACGATGCCCTGCGTCACGGTCTGCGCGAGGCCGATGGGGTTGCCGATGGCGAGCACCACATCACCGACGTTGAGCAGATCCGAGCGCCCGAGCCGGATGGCAGGCAAATTGGGCAGGTCGATCTTCAGCAGCGCGAGGTCGGTGTCGGGGTCGCGCCCGATGATCTCCGCCTGCGCGGAGCGACCGTCGGCGAGTTGCACGCGAATAGTGGTCGCATTGTCTATGACGTGATGGTTGGTGACGATTTGGCCGGAGTCATCGAGGATGACCCCCGAGCCCAGCGACTGCTCGGTCCGCCGGCGGTAGCGCGGCGCGAATTCACCGAACGGATCATCGAGGAAACTGCGCAGCACGCGCTCCGTCGCCACCCGCGTGACATACAGGTTGACCACGGCCGGCGCAGCGATTTTCACGGCGCTCGCATAACTCGCGGCACCGCCGTCGCGGACGACGGGCGGCGCCACGATGGCGGGCGAGGCCGCGCCGTCTACGGTCGGTACCGGCCCTGCGGGCTCGTCGGCAGCCGGCGAGTCGCTGGTCGGCGACGGTGCGCTGGCGGTGAGTTCTGCAAGAATCTCCGGTCGCCACAGGTACAAACCCGCCACCGCCAGAAAGGCGAGCGCGAGTCCGCCCACCAGCGACCCGCTCAGGAAGATGACTGCTTTTTTCCACCCGCTCATCTGGTCCTCGCTGGCACAGCCCGCGGCTCCACAGGAGCACTCGCGTGTATAATGCCGGGCTTCCACGCACAACGGATAGCACCCCGACGGAGTGGTCGGGCCGGGAGACTATGGCATGAGCGACCAGAACGCTACCCCCGATGACGCCGACCTCAGTCGGCGCAAATTTCTGACGGTGGCAACGGCGGGGACCGGTGCGGTCGGTGCCGCATTTACTTTGGTGCCCTTCATCGCTTCCTGGAAGCCCTCCGAACGCGCTCGCGCGCTCGGAGCGCCGCTCGAGATCGATGTCTCGAAGCTCGAACCCGGCCAAATGATCACCAAGAGCTGGCGCAAGCAGCCGATCTACGTCGTACGCCGTACGCCAGAGGCCCTCGCCAAACTCGGCGGTCATGACGGCAGCCTCAAAGATCCGAAGTCCGAGGCCTCAGACCAGCCCGCGTACGCCAAGAACGATGCGCGCTCGCTGAAGCCCGAGGTGCTGGTGCTCTATGCGGCGTGCACCCACCTTGGCTGCCTGCCCAAGCAGTTTTTCACCGTCGCCGATCCGGCGATGGGCGCCGACTGGCCGGGCGGTTTCTTTTGTCCCTGTCACGGTTCGCGCTTCGATCTCGCGGGTCGCGTCTTCAATGGCTCGCCGGCTTCGGCCAACTTGCGCGTGCCGCCCCACAAGTTCGAGTCCGACTCGATGCTCGTCATCGGCGTCGATGCCACCCAAGGAGCTGCCTGATGGCCGCCTCGACCGATACCACCGCCGGCAAGACCGGCTTCCGTGCCTGGCTGAACAAGCGTCTGCCGGTCGACGAGTTCGTCGACTCGCAGCTGATCGGCTACTTCGCACCCAAGAACTTCAATCTTTGGTATTTCTTTGGTTCGCTGGCGCTGCTGGTGTTCGTCATCCAGATCCTGTCGGGCATCTTCCTTACGATGCACTACAAGCCGAGCGAGCTCATGGCCTTCGACTCGGTCGAATACATCATGCGCGAGGTCGAATGGGGCTGGCTGATCCGCTACCTGCACTCGACCGGCGCGTCGTTCTTTTTCATCGTCGTCTATCTGCACATGTTCCGTGCGCTGATGTACGGCTCTTACCGTGCGCCGCGCGAACTGTTGTGGATACTCGGCATGCTGCTCTACCTCGCGCTGATGGCCGAAGCCTTCATGGGTTACGTGCTGCCTTGGGGCAACATGTCCTACTGGGGTGCGCAGGTGATCGTGAATCTCTTCGGCACCATCCCGGTCATCGGTCCGGGGATCGTCGAATGGATTCGCGGTGACTACGGCATCGCCGACTCGACGCTGAACCGTTTCTTCGCCTTGCACGTCATCGCCGTGCCGTTCGCGATCGCGTTCCTGATCCCCATGCACCTCGTGGCGCTGCGGCAGACGGGTTCCAACAACCCGGACGGCATCGAGATCAAAGCCAAGACGGGCACCGATGGCAAGCCGCTCGACGGTATCCCGTTCCATCCGTACTACACCGTCAAAGATATCTTCGGTGTGGGCGTGTTCCTGTTGTTCTTCTGCGGCGTGATCTTCTTCGTGCCGACGTTCGGTGGTCTGTTCCTCGAGAAGCCGAACTTCGAGCCTGCGAATGCGCTGTCGACGCCCGAGCACATCGCGCCGGTGTGGTACTTCACCGCGTTCTACGCGATGTTGCGTGCGGTACCTGATCAGCAGATGGGTGCCTTGCTCATGCTGCTCGCAATTGTGGTGCTGTTCTTCCCGCCCTGGCTCGACCGCTCGCCAGTGAAGTCGATCCGCTACAAGGGCTGGATTTCGAAGGTGGCACTCGCGCTGTTTGTGGTGGCGTTTGTGGCGCTGAGCTACCTCGGCCTGCAGCCGGCGGATGGGCTCTACGTCATTCTCGCCCGCATCTTCACTGCGGTTTACTTCGCGTTCTTCATCCTCATGCCGTGGTACACGAGCATCGAGAAGTGCAAGCCTGCTCCGGAGAGGGTTTCGTACCATGCGTAAGTCCGTTGTCATCGCCGCCCTCGGGCTCACGCTTGCGTTGACGAGCTCGCTCGGCTTCGCGGCCGCTGCCGGTCCGCACGCCGCCTGGATGGACTGGAAGCCGGGTAACGACGTCAGCAACGTCGCGTCGCTGCAGCGTGGCGCGGCCAACTTCATGGGCTACTGCGCCGGTTGCCACTCGCTCAAGTACAACCGCTACTCGCGCGTCGCCGCCGATCTCAACATTCCGGAGGAGCAGATGGAAAAACTGCTGCTGTTGCCGGGTGCCAAGAAGGGCGACTACATGATCTCGCCGATGCAGGCCGTCGATGGCGAGGCTTGGTTCGGCAAGGCGCCGCCCGATCTCTCGCTGATCACGCGCGCCAAGGGTTCGGAGTACGTCTTCCAATTTTTGAAGACGTTCTACGTCGATCCGCAGCACCCGAATGGCACCAACAATCTCGCGCTGCCCGGTACGGCCATGCCGCACGTGTTGTCGGCGCTGCAGGGCCTGCAGGAAGCCAAGTTCGAGACCATCGAGAAAACCGTCGACGGCGCCAAGGTCAGCGAATCGCACTGGCAGTCGTTCGAACTCGCTGCGCCGGGGCAACTCTCGGCCGAAGAGTACGACGCGTTCCTGCGCGATACGGTCAACTTCCTCGAGTACGCGGGCGAGCCCCAGAAGGCCAAGCGGCAAGGGCTCGGCGTGTGGGTGATCCTGTTCCTGCTCGTGTTCACGGGCTTCGCGTATCTGCTCAAGCTCGAATACTGGAAGGACGTCAAATAAGCTTGAGCGCCAGCCGCATTCCACGACGCCCGTATTTGCTACGGGCGATGCATCAGTGGATGACGGAGAGCGGGCTCACGCCGCACTTGATCGTCGATGCCGCGCAAGAGGGTGTCGAGGTGCCGCGTGAGCACATCCGCGAGGGGCGTATCGTGCTCAACGTCAGTTATGACGCGACGCGCCATCTCGATCTCGGCAACGACTGGGTAATCTTTGAGGCGCGATTCGGTGGCGTGCCGCGCCAGCTGCGCTTTCCGAACGCGGCAGTGCTCAGCATCTATGCGCGCGAGACGGGCGAGGGGCTGATGTTCCCGGCCGAAGACGACGCGCCGCCACCCGCCCCGCCATCACCCACCGATCCTGCACCCGGGCCGCTCGTTCCCGATCGCGGTTTGCCGAGCGGCGGCGCCGGAGCAGCGCCTGCGGCGGGCGCGCGGCCGAAGCGTCCGAGCCTCAAAGTTGTCAAATAACGACGCGCCAGAGATGGTGGCGCGGCAAAGATAACAGTTCGTTCCCGTCAGCCTGGCGCCTCAAAGGCGTGTCGCAGCCAACCGACATCCCAAGCGGGGGAGCCGTCGGTCGCCAGCGTAGGCGACAGCGCGATGACGTCGAAGCGCACCGGGTGGCGCGCGAGATCGCCTCGTTGCTGCAGCAATTGTCTGGCCGCGTGAATCACCCGGCGTTGCTTGCAGCGGTTGACGCTGGCAGCGCCGCCACCGTGACGGGTAGTTGAACGCAAGCGCACTTCGACGATCAGCACCACGCTGCGATGCAGGGCGACGATATCGAGCTCGCCCCGCCGGCGTCGGTAGTTGCGCAGCACGATCGCGGCGTCCGCAGCGAGCAAATGCGCCGCAGCCAAATCTTCGGCCTCGCGGCCAAGGCATAGATGGCGAGCCGGGCGCGCCCCCGGATGGCGCGAAGCCGATGCCGGCGGGGGCGACTCAGTCACCGCCGCTCTGCGTGCGGGCATCGGCATCGAGCAGCCGCAATCCGCTCGCGCCGATCTCGGCCCAGCGCAGGCTGCGTTGGACACGGCCCGCAGCATCGATCGACAACTGGCCGGTCGCCCCGACGAGCGGCGCCTCGACGGTCGGTGTTTTCCCCGCGCGTAGCGCGGACTGCAGCAGCCAGGCATCGTGGCCGAAGGCAAACAGACGACCGCGACCGTTACTGTCACCGAACGCGGCGCTGGTGTCGGCGCGCAGCGCGGCGACCGCCGGCGCCTCGGCGGCGAGCGACCAATCCATGTCGGGAAAAATCAGCCCGGCAAGTTCGGCGCCTGCGCGTCCGTCCCAGGCATCGGCCGTCGCGTAAGCGGGTAGATCGCCGCCTCCTTGGAAACGCAGCTGCGGCCGCCACTGTCGCAGCGCGGAGGCTTGACCCGGTGTGAACACGAAATCGATATCTGCCCGCCGTCGCGACTGAAAGGCGAGTGGGGTATCGAGCACGGCCTGAATGCGTCGGTGTCGCGCGATGCTGTCATCGACACGCAGCGCCGCTTGCAAGACCGGTCCCACTTCGCGGCCGCTCAAAGATTCGCTGGCGAGAATCACGCCACCGCCCGCTTCCAGGGTTTCGCGAAACGCTGCGAGCACGCGATTGCCCCAGTCACCGGCCGGCGCGAGCACCACGGCGCGACGTCGGCCTTCGGCGAGCGCGCGTTGCGCAACCGCGCGCGCTTCGTCTTCGGGCGACAGCCCGAATTGTTTGACGGTTGGCGGCACCGGTTGATCCGCGGGCAAAAAATTGAGCGCCAGGATGGGTGGCGCGCCGCCCTGCGCAGCGTTGGTGGCGGCGGCGACCACCTCTTCGCGAACTAGCGGACCGATGATGAACAACGCGCCCGCGCGCGTCGCGGCGGCCATGGCTTCGGCAACGCTTTGCCGTGCGGTGTCGTAGAAACGCACGGGTGTAAGGCTGGCTTCGGGTTCGGCGAACTGAGCTGCGAGGATGCCGTCGCGCAACTGTGCCCCGGCGCTTGCATTGCGGCCACTGAGCGGCAGCAACGCCGCAACGTGCGTCGCGCGCGGCAGCGGCTGACCCGCAGGCGCGAGCGGTGCGGCACCCGCTTCGTTGTCGCGCGCTGCGGCCGGTCGCGGATTGTTTGCCATCGCCAGCAGGGGCTGTGGGGTCGGCAGCTGGCCGATCATCGCCAACGTCGCGGCGGCCGGATGATTGGGATAGCGTTTGCGCCAGGCCGCCGTGATCCCCGCATTGGCTGCAATCGGTGCCCGCGCGGCACGCGCCGCGAGTGGCGCGGCCTCGAGCCAGCCGCTGGCGAGCGTGTCGCGGCCCGCAAGGCGCGGATCGATCGTGACGCCGCGCTCCACGGTCGCCTGCAGCTCGGCGAGAAACCGGCGACGCAATTGCGCAACGCCGACTGGATCGGCCGCCAGCGTCTCGCGTTCCACCTGACTGCGAATGGCCTGCAGCGGCCGTTTGGTGGCGAGGGCGAGCTGCTGCCGCAGCGCATGGTAGGCATCGATGCGCGCTGGGCCGCTGGGTGCGCGCAAGGCGGCGAGTAACTCCCAGCCGCGGGCACTGTCGCCGCGTTGCAGCGCAATTTCAGCGCCCAGCAGATCGCGATCAAAAATCTGCAGCGCATCGAGCGGGGGCAGTAATCGACCGAGCGCCAGCGCCGCAGCATCCGGGTTGGCGGCCTGCAGCCACTCCCGGGCGGCTGGCAGCAGGGCCGCATTGGCGAGTAGTGACTCTGCGGTGGCTGCGGCGACCGCCTCGTATTCGCGCGCGGCCGCAGCGTGATCGCCGCGCTCGGCCAAGGCGGCTGCGCGTTCGACACTGGCTGTTTGCCGCGTGTTGGGCGCACAACTCGCCAGCGCGAGTATCAGCAGCACCAGCAGTGAGCAGCGCACCGCGATCATGGCTCTAGAGGTCATTGATGCACTCCGGCTGCTGGCGAGGCAGCGCGCCGATTGAATACCGCGATCGGCGCGGGCACGATGCAGACGCGGACGATCATGGGAGCGAAATTATAGTGGCTGCAGAGCAGGCGGCGGGCGGCAAGCGCACGAGTCACCAGAGCGAGCCCGCCGAACGCGGCCGTGGCCGGCTTGCGGTGGTGGCGACCCCTATCGGCAACCTCGCTGATTTGTCGCCGCGGGCGCGCGAAGCCTTGGCCGATGCCGATCTGATCGCCGCCGAAGACACCCGGCGCAGCAGCCAGTTGCTGTCGGCGCTCGGGCTGCAAAAGCCGCTGATCTCGCTGCACGCCCACAACGAGCGCGAGCGTGGCGATGCGCTGCTGGCGCGGCTGCTGGCGGGCGAGGTGATCGCGCTCGTCAGTGATGCCGGAACACCGCTGCTCTCTGACCCAGGCTTCGATCTCGTGCAACGGGCCGCTGCCGCGGGTCTCGAAGTGCGCAGTGTTCCCGGGCCGACGGCGATCGCGGCCGCGCTGTCGGTGGCCGCCGTGCCGACCGATCGTTTTTGTTTCGAGGGCTTTTTGCCGGCGAAACCGCGTGAGCGTCGCGAGCGTCTCGAGGCGTTGCGGCGCGAGCCGCGAACCCTCGTTTTCTTTGAAACACCGCATCGGATCGTGGCCGCACTGCAAGATTGTGCAGCGGTGCTGGGCGGTACGCGCCAGGCGGCGGTCGCGCGCGAGTTGACCAAATTGCACGAGAGCGTTTATCGCGGTCGTCTCGAGGAGCTCGCGCAACGCGCGGCACAAGAGCCTGCTTTCGAGCGCGGCGAGATCACCTTGGTGATCGCGGGCGCCGCGGTCGAGTCCAGAGGCGAGGGCGAGGCGACGATGAGCGCGCCGATCGCTGCCGACGAAGTCATGGAGCGTGTGCTGCGCGCAGCGCTCGCGCATTTGCCGGCAGCCAAGGCG
Organism: Gammaproteobacteria bacterium; assembly: GCA_016874175.1. Taxonomy (GTDB): domain Bacteria; phylum Pseudomonadota; class Gammaproteobacteria; order Steroidobacterales; family Steroidobacteraceae; genus UBA964. The sequence goes on from VGUP01000002.1 coordinate 15,509, forward strand.
GCGGCGATTGCGGCGGCCGCGAGCGGCCTCGGGCGCGAGACGGCGTATGCGCGCGCGGTCGAGCTCGCCGCGGCGCGGCGCTGAGTCCCGGAACGCCAGAGCGTGCGCTCGCGCATTTGTGATCGGTGTCATCGGCGCGTATCGTCACCGTCGGAGTCGGCCAGACGATCGCTGCATTTTTCACGAGATGTGGAGGAAAGTCCGGGCTCCTTCGGACACGGCGCCAGGTAACGCCTGGGGGGTGCGAGCCCACGGAAAGTGCAACAGGAAAGATACCGCCGATGCGCAAACTCCCCTCGTGGGAGGGACCGCAGGTAAGGGTGAAATGGTGCGGTAAGAGCGCACCGCGCAACTGGTAACAGTTGTGGCATGGCAAACCCCGCCGGGAGCAAGGCCAAATAGGGAAGTCGCAGGGAAACCTGCAGCGCGGTGTCCGAGCGTGACTTCCGGGTAGGCTGCTAGAGGCATCCGGTGACGGGTGTCCCAGAGGAATGATCGTCCACGACAGAACCCGGCTTATCGGCCGACTCCCTTTTTCCTCAGTGCCCGCGTAAGCATTCGCGGGCAACTCTTTGAAACCCTTCAGCCTTTGTTCTGTTTTGCCCCTTGAGTGCCAAGCTCGGTGAATGTACGTTATTGGCGTAACTGAAAACAATTACCGCTAGACCGTTGACACTCCGCTGCGCCGATTCCTATAGTGGCGCCAAGTGGAAAAAAGTGGGGCGGAATGGGTGCAATTGCACCCGCGTGGGTCATGTTTCGCGGTGCCAGCAAAGTCACGTTGGATGACAAAGGTCGGATGGTATTGCCCACCCGGCAACGCCAGCGCGCGCTCGAGCGCAGCGAGGGCCAGCTGGTCGTCACCGTCGATCGGGACCCCTGCCTGCTCATTTATCCGCTGCCCGACTGGGAGCAGATCGAACGCAAGTTGATGAGCCTGCCCTCGCTGCACGAGCGCTCACGGCGCCTGCAGCGGCTGATGGTGGGTCATGCGACCGAAATCGAACTCGACGCCCAGGGGCGCTTGTTGCTGTCGCCCGAGCTGCGCGAATTCGCCGGCCTGACGCGGCATGCCATGTTGATCGGTCAGGGGAACCGGCTTGAGCTGTGGGACGAAGCGCGCTGGATCGAGCGCCGCGACTATTGGCTGAAGAGCGAGGAAACCGCCACCGATTTGTCGACCGAACTCGACTCGCTGTCGCTTTGAGGCGGATGGACAGGTGGATGAGCACATCCCGGTACTCGTCGAAGAGGTGCTGGAAGTGCTGGCGCCCAGCGCCGGCGATTTCTTTGTCGACGGCACCTTCGGGCGTGGCGGACACACCGCACGCCTGCTCGAGGCCATCGGCCCGAGCGGGAGCGTGCTGGCACTCGATCGCGATCCAGCGGCCATCGAGGCCGGGCGTCGTCGCTTCGCCGCCGAGCCTCGACTCGAACTGCTGCACGCGGAATTCTCGGCACTTGCGACGACCGTCGCCGCGCATGCTCGCGGGCGGGCGGTCCGCGGCGTACTGCTCGATCTCGGCGTATCCTCGCCGCAGCTCGACGAGGCCGAGCGCGGTTTCAGTTTTTCGCAGGATGGTCCGCTCGACATGCGCATGGACCCGAGCCGTAGCGAGTCGGCAGCCGGTTGGTTGGCCCGAGCGACCGAGCGGGAGATTGCCGACGTGATTTACGAGCTCGGCGAAGAGCGCTTTGCGCGACGGATCGCCGCGGCGATTGTCGCCGCGCGCAGCGAGACGCCGATCACCCGCACCGCAGCGCTCGCAGCGATCGTGCAGCGCGCGGTGCGCACTCGCGATGGCAAGCATCCGGCGACGCGCAGCTTTCAGGCGATCCGCATGCACGTGAACGACGAAGTCGGGCAGCTGCGGACGGCGCTCGAGGCGGCGTTCGCGGTGCTCGCCGTGGGTGGTCGTTTGGCCGTGATCAGCTTTCACTCGCTCGAAGATCGCATCGTCAAACAATTCATCCGCGTCAAAAGCAGCGTTGATCCGGTGTTCGCAGGCTTGCCGGTGATTCCGCTGCAGGCGCAACCGGTGATGCGCGAAGTGGGGCGCAAGCGGCGTGCTGGCGAGGCCGAACTCGCGCGCAATCTGCGGGCGCGCAGCGCCGTGCTGCGTTGTGCCGAGAAGTTGGCGGCGGCGCCAGTTGCAGTGCGAAGCCTGTTATGAAGCTGCCTTCCCAACGTGCTCTCGCGATGCTGATCCCAATTCTTTGGTTGGCGGTGCTGGCATCAGCGGCGGGCGCCATTTTCGTCAAGCATCGGGCGCGCGAGCTGTTCGTCGAGCTCGAGCGGGTGAACCGCGAGCGTGATCAACTCGAAATCGAGTGGGGTCAGCTGCAACTCGAACAGAGCGCGTGGTCGACGCACGCCTTCGTCGAGAACGTGGCGGCCACCAATCTCGGCATGCGCACGCCGCCGCCGAAGCAGATCGAGGTCGTCGCGCCATGATTCGCTGGCCCTTCGGCAAACGCACAGCGAGCAAGCCTGCCGCCGGACAGCGCGGCGGCGCTCGGCAATCGCGCAGCGGTCTGACGCGCAAGCCGGATACGCCGAACGCTTCGTTCGGGATGCGGCTGGCGACGGTCGCGGTGCTGGTGGGTATCGGTGCTGGCCTGCTCATTTGGAAAGCCTCGACTCTGCAGTTTGTGGAGAGCGAGTTTCTGCGCGGGCAGGGTGATGAGCGCTTCACGCGGGTGGCGAGCATCGTCGCGCATCGCGGTAGCGTCAGCGATCGTTCCGGCGAGCCGCTCGCCGTCAGCACACCGGTCGATTCGGTGTGGGTGAACCCGAAAGAGCTCACGCTCGCTAACGAGCAGATTCCCAATCTCGCGCGCGCGATCAATCGTGAGCCCGACGAATTGGCCCGCTTCGTCACCACCAAACTGGAGCGGAAATTTTTGTACGTTGCGCGCCATCTGCAGCCCGCCGATGCCGCCAAGGTGCGCGCGCTCGACATCCCGGGCGTGCATCTGACACGCGAATATCGTCGTTACTATCCGGCTGCCGAGGTGACCGGTCACGTGATCGGATTCACCGACGTGGACGATGCGGGGCAGGAAGGACTCGAGCTCGCATTCGATCATTGGCTCGCCGGCGACAACGGCGCCAAGCGCGTGATTCAGGATAATCTCGGACGTACCGTGCAGACGGTCGAGAGCATCAAGCCGATGCGCGCCGGTCGCAACATGCAGCTGTCGATCGACATGCGCATTCAGTATCTCGCGTATCGCGAATTGAAAGCGGCGATGCAGCTGCATCGCGCGCGTGCAGGGTCAGTGGTGGTGATCGATGTCACGACCGGCGAAGTGCTGGCGATGGTCAATCAGCCAACGTTCAATCCCAACGATCGCGCGCAGTTGAAGCCGGCGGGTTACAAAAATCGTGCGGTCACTGATCTCGTCGAGCCGGGCTCGACCATCAAACCTTTTGTGGTAGCGGCTGCGCTCGCTTCCGGCAAGTTCCGTACCGACAGTATCATCGATACCAACCCGGGGATGGTCAAAGTTGGCATCAAGATGGTCGAGGACAAGCACAACCTCGGCGCCATCGATCTGGCTACGGCACTCGCCAAAAGTTCGAACGTCGCGATGACGCGGATTGCGCTGACGCTCGGCCCCGAAACTTTGCACGACACGCTGTCAAAAGTCGGGTTCGGACGGGTGACCACGAGCGGTTATCCAGGCGAATCGGCGGGCTTGCTCACGCAGTACTCGCACTGGCGGCCGATCACTACGGCCACGGTGTCCTACGGCTACGGTCTGTCGGCGACGCCGCTGCAGCTGGCGCATGCGTACGCCACGCTCGGTGCCTATGGCATGCAGCGACCGGTGTCGTTCACGCGTATCGATCACGCCGTCAAGGGCGAGCGCGCACTGCCGGAGCAGGTGAGTCGAGATGTGATCCGCATGCTGCAGTCGGTGGTGTCGGATGTGGGCACCGGCAAACGCGCGGCGATTCCGGGCTACAGCGTGGCCGGCAAAACCGGCACGGCCTGGAAGGCCAGTGCGGGTGGCTATTCCACCAATCGATATCTCGCCGTGTTCGCTGGGCTCGCGCCGGCCAGTAATCCGCGTCTGGCCACGGTGGTGGTCATCGACGAACCCTCTGCGGGTCTTTATCACGGTGGCGATGTGGCGGCGCCGACGTTCTCGTCGGTGGTCGGTGGTGCACTGCGACTGCTGGCGGTGGCGCCCGATACGCCCGTCGATCAATTTTTTGATGCGCTCCCCGAGACCGAATCGATGCCGGCCGATTTGCCGCAAAATATTGCGACCGCAGCGGCCGCGTCCCGTACCGCGAACGGAGCGTTGCGCTGATGGGCGCCTTGGGGGCGCGCCGGCTCGGTGAATTGCGCGCGGGATTCGTCGACGATGCCGCGAGTGACCTCGTCATTGACGACATCAGTCTCGACAGTCGCACCGTGGCGGCGGGCGGTTTGTTTCTGGCCTGCGCAGGGCGTCGCACCCATGGTCTTGCGGAGCTGCCGCAGGTACTCGCGCGCGGCGCACGCGCCGTGCTTTGGGAGCCGGCGCCGGGTATCGCCGCGCCCACCGTGCCAGATGGTGTCACCGCTCTGCCGATCAAAGATCTGACGCAGCACGCCAGCGAGATTGCCAGCCGATTCTTTGGTCGACCCTCGGCGAAGCTCGCCGTGACCGGGATCACCGGCACCAATGGCAAGACGACGACCGCCTGGCTCGTGGCGCAGGCCTTGAGTCGCTGTCAGTTACCGGCCGCGTACATGGGTACGCTAGGCGTCGGTCGCGTACCCGAGGCCGTCATTCCAGGCGAACACACGACGGCGGACGCGGTCAGCGTGCAGCGGCAACTGGCTGCCATGCAGGCCGCCGGCGCGCAGTGCGTGGCGATGGAGGTGTCGTCGCACGCGCTCGATCAGCATCGAGTCGCCGCAGTGAATTTCCGCGTGGCGGCCTTCACCAACTTCACTCGCGATCATCTGGATTATCACGGCACCATGGAAGCCTATGGTGCCGCCAAGGCGCGATTGTTCGACATGCGGCATCTCGGTTGTGGCGTCATCAACGTCGATGATGCCTTTGGTGCCACGCTGGCGCGGCGACACATAGCTTCGCTGCCACTGGTGCTTACCGCACGCACGACTGCGGGCTTGGCGGTAATCGATGAATGTCGAGCGCTCGACGGTGCTACGCGCTCGTTCACTGCCGCTCAGGTGCGCAGTCAACCCACGGGACTGGGGTTCACGCTCGAGGCGCGCCTCGGCGAGGGCACGGTGTCGCGTCACGAGGTGACGTTGCCGCTGATCGGCGAGTTCAATGCCGACAATGTGCTGGTTGCGCTCGGGATTCTGGATTCTTTGGGTGTTGACGTGCCCGCTGCGCTCGCTGCGCTCGCCAGCATCAGTGCACCGCCCGGCCGCATGGAGGCGATCGTCGCGCCGGGGCGCGCGCTCGCCATCGTCGATTACGCCCATACGCCGGATGCGCTCGCCAAAGCCTTGCGCGCAGCACGCGCGCATTGCGCGGGTCGTCTGCACGTCGTCTTCGGCTGCGGTGGTGATCGTGATGCCGGCAAGCGACCACTGATGGCGAGCGTGTCCGCCGCGATGGCCGATGACATCGTCATTACTGACGACAATCCGCGCAGCGAACCCGCGGGCGGTATCGTTGGCGACATTCTGGCCGGCTTGCCGCAAGGTCAGCGGGCGACGGTGATCCATGATCGGGGCAGTGCGATCCGCCATGCGCTCGAGCAGGCGGCGGCGGGCGATGTCGTGCTGGTGGCTGGCAAAGGTCATGAGGATTACCAGATCGTTGGCGCCGAACGTCGTCGCTTCAGCGACCGCGAGCTCATTCAAAGTATTTATCGGTCTGCTGCCGCGCCGTCGACGGTGACGCACTGATGCGGCGGCTGCAGGACATCGCCGTCGATTGCGGAGGTCGTCTCTGCGGCGCGGACCGCGAGTTCGTCGCCGTCAACACCGACACGCGCAAGCTTGCCGCTGGCGAACTCTTCGTCGCGCTGCGTGGCCCGAACTTCGATGGCAACACTTATCTTGCGGAGGCAGCGGCCCGCGGCGCTGCGGGCGCGCTTGCCGAACGTGAAGGTCCACCGGGATTTCCCGTGATTTTGGTCGCTGATGCGCTTTCCGCGTTGCAGCGCGCGGCGCAAGTCTGGCGCGAACGACTGAGGCTCCCATTGGTGGCGGTCGCCGGCAGCAACGGCAAAACCACGAGCAAAGAAATGATTGCGGCGATTCTCGCGGTCCGCGGATCGACGCTGGCAACGGCTGGCAATCTCAACAATCACATTGGGGTGCCAGTGACGCTGTTGCGGCTGACGCCTGAGCATCGCCATGCGGTGATCGAGACGGGCGCCAATCATGCCGGCGATGTGACGCAACTGGCTGCGTTCGCCGCGCCGTCGATCGGTATCGTCACCAATGCGGGCGCCGAGCACCTCGAGGGTTTCGGCTCGCTGGAAGGTGCAGCGCGGGCCGAGGGTGAGTTGTTCGCCGCGCTCGCTCGTGATGGCACGGCGATTCTCAATGCCGATGACAGTTTTGCGCCGTTGTGGCGCGACATGACCGTGGCGCGTATCGTCACTTTCGGCTTGGGTGCCAAGGCGGATTTCACCGCGCGCGATATTCATACCGAAACCACGGCCCGCGGCTTTTTGACGCGCTTCACGCTGATGACGCCCCACGGCGAAGCGGCGATCGAGCTGCAGCTCGCCGGCAAGCACAATGTTCTCAATGCGCTGGGTGCCGCCGCGGCCGCGAGCGCGGCAGGCGCGACGCTGACCGATATCGCGAGTGGTCTTGCGCGCATGCGACCGGTCACCGGCCGTTTGCAGTTGCGCGCGGCGCGCGCGGGCGCGTGGCTCATCGACGATTCGTACAACGCCAATCCGAGTTCGCTGGAGGCGGCCATCGATGTACTCGAGTCGCTCGGCGGACGCCGCTTGCTGGTGCTCGGCGAGATGGCCGAGCTCGGCACGTTTGCGCGCGAGGCCCATCTCGAGGCAGGTCGTTACGCGCGCGATCACGGGGTCGCGCGGCTATTCGCGCTCGGCGAAGCGAGCCGCCACGCCGTGGAGACTTTTGGCGCCGGCGCGAGTTGGCATGCCGACATGGCGGATTTGACTGCGGCCGTCGAGCGCGAACTCGCGAGCGATACCCGTGTGCTCATCAAGGGTTCGCGCATGAATCGGCTGGAACGCGTGGTGGTGGCTCTCGAGCAGAGCACAGCTCGCGCCGACGTCCACGAGCCTGCTGCAGAGGGGGTGCACTGATGCTGCTGTGGCTGTCGCAACGCCTGGCTGAAACGGCTTCGCTATTCAACGTTTTTTCCTACCTGACTTTTCGCGCCATCCTCGCCGCGGTGACCGCGCTCGCTATTTCTTTGGCGATCGGGCCGTGGATGATCGCCAAGCTCACGCGCGATCAAATCGGTCAGGTGGTTCGTGACTACATCCCCGCCGCGCACCAGAAGAAAGTCGGCACGCCCACCATGGGTGGTCTGCTGATCATCGTTGCCATCACCGTGTCGACGCTGCTCTGGGCGGATCTCGGCAATCGTTTCGTGTGGATCGTGCTCGGCGTGACTGTGCTGTTCGGCATGGTCGGCTTCTGGGACGACTATCTGAAGCTCATCAAGAAAAACCCCAAGGGTCTGATTACCCGTTACAAATATTTTTGGCAGTCGATCGGCGGCCTCGCCGCGGCACTGGCGCTTTGGTACACCGCGAGGACGCCGGTGGATACCACGCTCTTTCTGCCCTTCGTCAAAAATTTCGCTTTGCCGCTCGGCCTCTTCAGTTTCGTCCTTCTGACCTACTTGATGATCGTCGGCATGAGCAACGCCGTGAATCTCACCGACGGCCTCGATGGCCTCGCGATCATGCCGGCGGTCATGGTGGCTGCGGCGCTTGGTGTGTTCGCCTACGCGGCGGGTAATGCCGTGTTTGCCGGCTATCTCGGCATTCCTGCGGTGTCGCATGCGGGTGAGCTGCTTATTTTCTGTGCGGCGCTGGTCGGTGCCGGTCTTGGATTTCTTTGGTTCAATACTTATCCCGCGCAAGTCTTCATGGGCGATATCGGCGCGTTGTCGATCGGTGCCGCGCTCGGCACGATCGCGGTGATCGTGCGTCAGGAGCCCGTGGTGCTGGTGATGGGCGGCATCTTCGTGCTCGAGACGGCCTCGGTGATTTTGCAAGTGGCCTCTTTCAAGCTGACTGGCAAGCGCATCTTCCGCATGGCGCCCATCCACCATCACTTCGAGTTGAAAGGTTGGGCTGAGCCCAAAGTGATCGTACGGTTCTGGATCATCACGTTCTTTCTCGTGCTCGCGGGTCTTGCGACCCTCAAACTGCGATGACGATCACGGCATCCGCACCGCGCGCACTCATCGTCGGGCTCGGCAAATCCGGTTTGTCGGCGGCGCGTCACCTGTCAGCGCGGGGTTGGGATCTGGCGGTTACCGACAGTCGCGAGTCACCATCCGGGCAGTCGGCAGTGAGTGCCCTGCAGCCCGGAGCCCGCGCCGCCTACGGTCGTTTCGATGTGAGTTTGCTCGAAGGCGTTTCTCTCGTGGTGGCCTCGCCCGGCGTCGCGCTCGATGAACCGCTAATGTGCGTGGCACGGGAGCGCGGTATCGAAGTCGTCGGCGACGTCGAGCTCTTCGCTCGCGAAGCCGCGGCGCCGGTGGTCGGCATCACCGGGACCAACGGCAAGAGCACGGTGACGACGCTGGTGGGTCGCATGGCGGCCCGCTCTGGTCGTCGGGTCGCTGTCGGCGGCAATCTCGGTACGCCGGTGCTCGAGTTGCTCGCGCAGCCGACGCCCGAACTCTACGTGATCGAACTGTCGAGCTTTCAGCTCGAGAGCACTGCGTCGCTGCGGCTGCTGGCGGGCGCCGCACTCAATCTCACGGCCGATCATCTCGATCGGCACGGCAGCATGCAGGCCTACTGCGCCGCCAAGGCGCGTATCTTCCGTCACTGCGCAACGGCGGTCGTCAATTACGACGATTCCTGGACTCGCGCCATGCCTGAGGTGGTCGTCAGCAGCGACCTGTCGGTGCCGGGACCGCAGCGTGTGGTCGGCTTTTCGGTCGCCGGTGCGAGCGGCGCCGCTTATTCTTTGATCGAGCATCAGGGCGAGCGCTGGCTCGCTATTCGTGGCACCCCGGTGCTCGCCGTGTCGGCGATGCGGATCGCCGGTTTGCATAACGCCGCCAATGCGCTGGCCGCCCTCGCGCTCGGCGAGGCGAGCGGCTTGCCCTTGCCGCCGATGCTCGAAGAATTACGCGAATTCACTGGGCTCGCCCATCGTTCGCAGTGGGTGGGCGAGAAGCGCGGCGTGCGCTACATCAATGATTCCAAGGGCACCAATGTCGGTGCAACGGCGGCCGCAGTGCGCGGTCTGCCGGGAAACGTGCTGCTGATTGCGGGTGGCGATGGCAAAGGCCAGGATTTCGCGCCGCTTGCCGCGACCTTGCAGGGTCGAGTCCGACGCGCGCTGCTGATCGGTCGTGATGCGGCGCAGTTGGCAGCGGCACTCGAGGGCAGCTGCGAGTGGCAGCACTGCGAATCGCTCGAGGCAGCGGTCGAGGCGGCGGCCATGCACGCCAAGCCGGGCGAGATCGTCCTGCTGTCGCCGGCGTGCGCGAGTCTCGACATGTTTCGTGATTATGCCGAACGCGGTGAGCGCTTCGCCGCCGCCGTGGGGAGGTTGCCCGCATGAGTTCTTTTACGCTGCCAGCGCGTGGTGGTGGCCGACCGACCACCATCCATATCGATACCGTGATGTTGCTGTTGGTCTCGAGCATCGTGCTGCTCGGCTTGGTTGTCGTGGCCTCGGCCTCGATGTCGATCGGTACCAAAGAATCCGGCGACCCGTTCATCTATCTAGAGCGCCAGTTCGTGCTGGTTATGGTCGGCAGCGTTGCAGCCTGCTGCGCGCTCGCGGTACGCACTGAGTGGCTGGAGCGCTTTGCACCTTTGCTGCTGGCTGGCGCGTTGCTGTTGTTGATTGCCGTGTTGATTCCCGGCGTCGGCCACGTCGTCAACGGCAGCCGGCGCTGGATTCGTCTGGCCGGTTTCAACTTTCAGCCTTCCGAGGCCGCGCGCGTGATAGTCCTCGTGTTCATTGCCAGCTACGCCGTGCGAAGGGAGGCGGAGCTGCGCAGTTCTTTCATGGGTCTCGCCAAGCCGCTCGGTGTGGTTGGTATTTTCTTTGGTCTGCTGCTGCTGGAGCCGGACTTCGGCGCGGCGACCGTACTGGCGGCCACCGCCTTCGGCGTGCTCTTCATCGCTGGCGCGCGTTTGCGTGATGTGCTGGCGCTCGCGGTGGTGGGTGCCGGCTTGTTGGCGACGCTCGCCGTCTCATCGCCTTATCGACTGCGTCGGCTCGCCTCGTTTCTCGACCCTTGGCAAGACCCGTTCAACAGTGGCTTTCAGCTCACGCAAAGTTTGATCGCCATCGGTCGCGGCGGTTGGACGGGAGTCGGCCTAGGGGAGAGCGTACAGAAGCTTTTTTATTTGCCGGAGGCCCATACCGATTTCCTGTTCGCGGTACTCGCCGAAGAATTGGGTCTGCTCGGCATCCTGCTCACGATCGGCCTGTTCGTGGCGCTCGGGCTGCGCGCCTTGTGGGTCGCGCGCCTCGCGAGTGAGGCGGGTCTCAAGTTTCCGGCTTATCTCGCGGCCGGCTTTGGTCTTTGGGTGGCGATGCAGGCGTTTATCAACATGGGCGTCAACATGGGCTTGCTGCCCACCAAAGGTTTGACCTTGCCGTTCATGAGTTACGGCCGCTCGAGCATGATCGTCACGCTCGCCTGGGTCGGCATGGTGCTGCGGGTGTATCACGAGGCCGTGCAGGCCTCGCGCGGCACGGTCGCCGCGAGTTTGCGCGGCACTCATGCCGCGCGGGCCTGCGATGGCGGGACTGCGGAGGCGCTGCAAGCGTGAGCAGACCCTGCGTCATGATCATGGCGGGCGGTACCGGTGGACATGTGTTTCCGGCGCTGTCGCTCGCGGCTTGGCTGCGGGCTAGAAACTTTGAAGTCGTTTGGCTCGGTACGCGCGCGGGTATCGAGGCGCGTCTCGTGCCTGCCGCGGGCATCGAGGTTGAATGGATCGATATCGGCGGCTTGCGCGGCAAAGGCTTGCGCACTTTGCTGAGTGCACCGCTGCGCTTGTTGCGTGCGTTGGGGCAAGCACTGGCTGCCGTTCGCCGCCACCAGCCGCGGGTGGTGGTCGGGCTGGGTGGCTATGTCACCGGCCCAGGTGGTCTTGCGGCCCGGTTGTCGCGTCGTCCGCTCGTCATCCACGAGCAGAACGCCATCGCCGGCTTCACCAACCGCACCTTGGCAAAGATTTCTACCCGAGTGCTCGAAGCCTTCGCCGGCAGTTTCGACGCCGGTGTCAAAGCGACCGAAGTCGGTAATCCGGTACGTGCTGATTTCTTTGCACTGGCGACGCCGGCAACGCGCTACGGCGCGCGCAGTGGTCCGCTGCAGTTGCTGGTGGTGGGTGGCAGTCAGGGTGCGCAGCGTCTCAACAGCGTCGTGCCTGCAGCGCTCGCGCAGCTCGCCGCGGGCACGGTGCGCGTCCGTCACCAGACGGGTTCGCGGATGCTCGAGGTCACGCGCCAGGCTTATCAGAGTCAGGGTATCGAGGCCGAGGTCAGCGCGTTCATTGACGACATTGCTGCGGCCTACGGGGCGGCAGATTTGGTCATTTGTCGTGCAGGTGCGCTCACGGTTTCGGAAATCGCCGCCGCGGGCGTGGCCTCCATCTTGGTACCGTTTCCAGCGGCGGTCGATGACCATCAAACCCGCAACGCGCAATTTTTGGTGGCGCAGGGTGCGGCGATCCTCCTCCCCGAGCGCGAACTCAGCGCCGAAAAATTGGCGGCCGAGCTCGGGCATTTTGCTACGGATCGCAAACCATTGCTGACGATGGCCGAAGCTGCGCGACGATTGGCGCGTCCCGAAGCGACCGCCGAACTTGGTGCGGTATGTTTGGCCGCCGGCGATCTCGCGCTGGAGATCGCAGCATGAGCGGTGCGACTTGCATGGAGCGCATGCGGCGCATCAGCAGCATCCATTTTGTGGGCATCGGTGGCAGCGGCATGAGCGGGATTGCCGAGGTACTGCTCAATCTCGGCTATCGCGTGCAGGGCAGTGACCTCAAGCCGAACGCAGTCACGGCGCGGTTGGTCGAACTCGGCGCCCAGATCGCCTTCGGCCACGAGGCAAAGAATATCGTCGGTGCCGATGTCGTCGTGGTGTCGAGCGCCGTCTCGCACGAGAATCCGGAAGTGGCGCGGGCTCTCGAACAGCGGATCCCGGTGGTCCCGCGCGCCGAGATGCTCGGCGAGTTGATGCGTTTTCGATCGGCCATTGCAGTGGCCGGTACCCACGGTAAGACCACGACCACCAGCCTGGTCGCTTCGGTGCTCGCCGAGGGCGGCGAAGATCCGACCTTCGTGATCGGTGGTCGCTTGAAGAGTGCCGGCACGAACGCGCGGCTCGGCGCGGGTCGCTATCTGGTGGCCGAAGCCGATGAGAGCGATGCCTCGTTCTTGCATCTGCAACCGCTGATCGCCGTGGTCACCAACATCGACAATGATCATCTGGCCACCCACCACGGCGACTTCAATCGACTGCGCCAAAGTTTTGTGGATTTTTTGCACAACCTGCCGTTCTACGGGCTCGCCGTGCTGTGCGCTGACGATACCGAAGTGCGCGGCATCCTGCCGCGGGTAGGCCGGCCGATTACCACGTACGGGATCGAGGAGGGCGCCGATGTGCGCGCGGTGAACGTGGTGCGTAACGGGCCGCTGTCCGCGTTCGACGTGCTGCGCCCGGGTCGCGCCGCGCCGCTTGCGATCAGTCTCAATCTGCCGGGTCGTCACAACGTGCAGAACGCGCTTGCCGCGATCGCGGTGGCCAGCGAGCTCGGCGTCGACGATGCCGCCATTCAGCGCGGTCTCGCCAAATTCCAAGGTGTCGATCGGCGCCTGCAATATGTGGGTCGCTTGCCTGCAGGCGGCGGCAATGCAGTGGTGATTGACGACTACGGTCATCATCCGACCGAGATCCGTGCCACCCTCGATGCCGTGCGTCAGGCCTATCCGGGTCGGCGCATCGTGCTCGCGTTCCAGCCGCATCGCTACACGCGCACTCGCGATCTGCTCGATGATTTCGCCGGCGTGTTGTCGACGGCCGATGTGTTGCTGGTCACCGAGGTCTATGCCGCGGGCGAGGCGCCGATCACCGGTGCGGACGGACGCGCCATCTGTCGCGCGGTGCGCAGTCGCGGGCATATCGAGCCCGTGTTCGTCGCACGGGTCGAGGAGCTCGCCGACAACCTGCGTGATCTGTTGCGTGCCGATGATGTCGTGCTCGCCATGGGCGCGGGTAGCATCAGCGCGGTCGCGCACGATTTGCCGCAGCGTTTGGGTGGAGAGCACGCATGATGCCCGCCACGCTCGACTCGACTTTGACGCGGACCTTGCAGCAGCGCTTCGCCGCGCGCGTGGCGCTCGATGAGCCCATGTTACGACATACCTCTTGGCATGTCGGCGGACCCGCCGAAGTTTTCTTTGAACCGCGCGATCGTGAAGATCTCGCCGAATTTCTCCGTATGTTACCGCTGACCACCCCCGTATCCTGGGTGGGGCTCGGCAGCAATCTTTTGGTACGCGATGGCGGTTTGCGCGGTGCAGTCATTTCGCTGCATAGCGCGCTTAGTACGCTGGAGCGTCGGGGTGAAAGCGAGGTCTGGTGCGAAGCCGGCGTACCTTGCGCGCGCATCGCGAGGCAGTGTGCCCGCTGGGGCCTAGGTCCTGCCGAATTCTTTGCCGGAATTCCAGGCACACTCGGCGGTGCGCTCGCCATGAACGCCGGTGCTTTCGGCGGCGAGACCTGGCGGCACGTGCGCAACGTCGAGGTCATCGATCGCAGCGGCATCATCAAGTTGCGCAGCGCCGGCGAGTATCGCGTCTCGTACCGGCATGTCGAGCCACCCGTTGCCGAGGAGGCGTTTCTGGCAGCGTCCTTGCACTTCGAACAGCGCGCAGGGGCGAGCACTGACGCCATTCGCGACCTGCTCGTCGAGCGCAAGCAAAAACAGCCGATCGGCGAATGGAGTTGCGGCTCGGTGTTTACCAATCCGCCGGGCGATTACGCTGCCCGCCTCATCGAGGCGGCAGGTCTCAAGGGCCTGCGTATCGGTGGCGCGCGGGTATCACCGAAGCACGCCAACTTCATCGTCAACGAGGGCGAGGCCAGCGCAGCCGACCTCGAGCAACTGATCGCGCATGTGCGCAGAACAGTCGAGCAGCACTCGGGTGTGAAACTGCAAACCGAGGTGCGTATCGTGGGGGAGGCGGCCTGATGCGTCTCGTGCACGACCCGCGCGGCTTGCACCACATCGACGATGCCCGCGAGTTCGGCAAAGTCGCCGTGCTGTTGGGCGGCGACTCGAGCGAGCGCGAGATTTCTTTGTTGAGCGGTCATGCGGTGCTGGCGGCTTTGCAGCAGCGCGGCGTCGATGCGCAGGCCTTCGATCCTCGCGAGCAGCCGCTCGCCGAACTGCTGGGTCAAGGTTTCGCGCGGGTTTGGATCGCGCTGCATGGCCCGGGCGGTGAAGATGGTACGTTGCAGGGCGCGCTCGAGTGCCTCGGTATTCCCTACACCGGCAGCGGCGTGCTCGGCTCGGCGCTGTGCATGGACAAAGTCCGCACCAAGCGACTGGCAGCAGCGGTAGGTATCGCCACGGCGGATTTCGTCGTGCTGCGCGGTGCCGAAGATTTCGACACTGCAGTCACGCAACTCGGTTTGCCGATGTTCGTCAAGCCGGCGACCCAGGGCTCTTCGGTCGGCATGAGTAAAGTCGAGCGCGCCGCCGACTTGCCGGCCGCCTACGCAGCGGCGGCGGCAACCGATACGGTGGTGTTGGCCGAAGCGTTCATCAGCGGGGCCGAGTACACCGTCGGCATCCTGCACGATCGCGCGCTTCCGTCCATTCGCATCGTGGCCAGCAAAAATTTCTACGATTACGAAGCCAAATATTTCCGCGACGACACGCAGTACCACTGTCCATCAGGGCTTGCGGCCGAGGCGGAGCGACACCTCGGTGCACTGGCGCTGGGCGCGTTCGCAGCGACCGGTGCCGAAGGCTGGGGTCGCGTCGATTTCATGATGGATAAAACCGCGCGACCGCTGCTGCTCGAGATCAACACGGTTCCGGGGATGACCGACCACAGCCTGGTGCCGATGGCGTCGCGGGCGACCGGCATCGATTTTCCGACGCTGGTGTGGCGCGTGCTCGAGACGAGCTGCACGCGCCTGCCGAAAAACTCGGCGGAGGGCACAGGCCATGGCCATGTTCGGTAATCGCAAACCCCGCAATCGCAAACGCACCGAGGAATCGGCGTGGCAAATGCCGCAGATCGACTGGAAGCGTCTGGCTTCCGCGACCTCGGGTCTTGCCGTGGTCGGCACATTTCTTTGGCTGATCGTCACGGCGCTCGACCAGCCCATCGATCGCGTGCTGGTGCAGGGTCGCTTCCAGCGCGTCTCGCCGCTGGAAGTCGAACAGGCGGTGCGTGATCGTCTGCATGATGCTGGCCTCGTGACCGCCGATCTGGCGACGCTGCAGCGCGCCATCGAAACACTGCCCTGGGTGGACAGCGCGAGCGTGGGCCGGGCCTGGCCGCGCGGTCTCGAAGTGCGCGTCGTCGAGCAGGTTGCCGCGGCTCGTTGGGGCGCCAACGGACTTTTGAACGCACGCGGCGAGTTGTTCTTGTCCGAGTCGCGATTCATTCCCCCCGAGTTGCCGCGACTCTCCGGGCCCAAGGGCAGCGAAGGCACGGTGGCGCAGCGCTACCTCGCCATTCAAGGCCGGTTGATCGAGGGTGGTGTACGTATCGCCGCGTTACGGCTCGATGCGCGTGGCGCCTGGGAGATCGATCTCGATAACGGCGTACGTATCCGACTCGGTCGTCGGCAGGTCGACGAGCGCTTCGAGCGCTTCGTGGCTGCCGCGCTGCGACTCGTGGTGCAGCGCTCGGCAGAAATCAATTACGTGGACATGCGCTACACCAACGGCTTCTCGGTCGGCTGGCGTGGTAGCACTAAGGTTGCGACAGTGGATGAGTTCGACGAGTCCACCGAAGGTTGACGGACGGAACAGGCATGGCAAAGAAACCGGAAAGACAGCTCATCGTCGGACTCGACATCGGCACCTCCAAAGTGGTGGCGCTGGTCGGCGAGATTGCGCCCGACAATAGTATCGAGATCATCGGCATCGGCTCGCAGTCGTCGCGCGGACTGAAGCGCGGTGTCGTCGTCAATATCGAATCGACCGTACAGTCGATACAGCGCGCCGTCGAAGAGGCCGAGCTGATGGCCGGTTGCGAGATCCACTCGGTCTACGCCGGTATCGCCGGCAGTCATGTGCGCAGTCTGAATTCGCACGGCGTGGTGGCGATCCGCGATAAAGAAGTGCAGCTTGTCGACGTCGAGCACGTGATCGATGCCGCCAAAGCCGTGGCGATTCCGGCCGATCAAAAAATTCTGCATGTGCTGCCGCAGGAATTCATCATCGATGGGCAGGAGGGCATCCGCGATCCGGTCGGGATGTCCGGCGTGCGTCTCGAGGCCAAGGTGCATATCGTCACCGGCGCCGACAGCGCCGCGCAGAATATCGAAAAGTGCATCCAGCGCTGCGGTCTCGACGTCGACGACATCGTGCTCGAACAGCTGGCTTCGAGCTATGCCGTGCTCACCGAAGACGAAAAAGATCTCGGGGTTTGCATTGTCGATATCGGCGGCGGCACTACCGACATCGCGGTGTTCGCGCATGGCGCGATCCGGCATACCGCGGTGATTCCGATTGCTGGCGATCAGGTCACCAATGATATTGCCGTGTCGATGCGTACGCCGACGCAGAACGCCGAAGAGATCAAGCTGCGTTACGCCTGCGCGCTGTCGCAACTTGCCAATCCGGACGAAACCATCGAAGTGCCGAGCGTCGGTGATCGACCGGCGCGCCGGCTTGCCCGGCAGACACTCGCCGAAATCGTCGAGCCGCGCTACGAAGAGCTCTTCAGCTTGATCCGCGAGGAACTGCGCCGCAGTGGTTTCGAAGAAACCATTGCCGCCGGCATCGTGCTGACCGGCGGTAGTTCGAAGATGGAAGGCGCCATCGAGCTTGCCGAGGAAGTCTTCCATGTACCGGTACGGCTCGGCATGCCGGTCGGCGTGCGGGGTCTCGCTGATGTCACGAGCAATGCGATCCATTCGACCGGCGTCGGTCTTTTGCTGTTCGGGCGCGATCAGCTCGCGCCGAACCGCTCGCGTACCGGGGCGATCACCGGCAAGGCGCGCGGCATGGCCGAGCGGATGCGAGATTGGTTTCAGGGCAATTTTTGAAATCGTTTTTGAATTTGAAACAGGAGTGACACGTCATGTTTGAACTGATGGACTCATACAGCCAGAGCGCGGTGATCAAAGTTCTTGGCGTGGGCGGCGGTGGCGGCAACGCCGTCTCGCACATGGTGCAGAGCGGCATCGAGGGCGTGGATTTCATGTGCATCAATACCGATGCGCAGGCGTTGAAGAACTCGAACGTGAAGACCGCGTTGCAGATCGGTTCCAACATCACCAAGGGTCTCGGCGCTGGCGCCAATCCCGACATCGGTCGCCAGGCGGCGATGGAAGATCGCGATCGCATCATCGAGCTGATCGAAGGCTGTGACATGTTGTTCATCACTGCCGGCATGGGCGGTGGTACGGGCACCGGCGCTGCGCCGATCGTGGCGCAAATCGCTAAGGAGCTCGGCATCCTTACCGTGGCGGTCGTCACGCGGCCGTTCAACATGGAAGGTAACAAGCGTTCGCTGGTCGCCGATCACGGCATGGAAGAGCTCGCCAAACATGTCGATTCTTTGATCACCATTCCGAACCAGAAACTGCTCACCGTGCTCGGCCCGAAGACCACGCTGCTCGATGCTTTCAAGCGCGCCAACGGCGTGCTGCAGGGGGCGGTGCAGGGCATCGCTGATCTCATCACCCGTCCGGGTCTCATTAACGTCGACTTTGCCGACGTGCGCACCGTGATGAGTGAAACCGGCATGGCGATGATGGGTACCGGATTCGCGAGCGGCGAGGATCGCGCCCGCGTCGCCGCACAGATGGCGGTGTCATCGCCGCTGCTCGAGGACGTGAATCTCAGTGGTGCCCGCGGCATCCTCGTCAACGTCACCGCTGGTCTCGATCTCGGTATCGGCGAGTTCGAAGAGGTCGGCAACATCGTCAAAGAATTCGCCTCGGAAGATGCGACGGTAGTGGTCGGCACGGTCATAGATCCGAACCTCAGCGACGAGCTGCGCGTCACGGTGGTGGCGACTGGTCTCGGCCGCCTGCAAGCGCAGGCGGTGGCGCCGCCGGTCGCGGTCGCTCCTGCGGTGGCCGCTGCACCTGCGGCCCGCGCCAGTGCTGCACGGTCCGGTCTCGAAGGACTGCGCGCTGGACGTCGACCGGTGGTGGTACCGACCGACTACAGCAAACTCGACGTTCCCGCCTACGAGCGCTTCAAGGCAGCAGCGGGTGATGGTCTGCGTCACGAGCCCGAAGGTGCCGAGGAGATCCTCGACATCCCGGCGTTCCTGCGTCGTCAGGCCGATTGATCGCGAAACTTTTCGGGTAGACTCGCGCCCTTCTGTGATTCCCCCGGCCCGCCGCTCTTGCGCGGCGGGCGCGGGCGGAACCGGGGACAGCAATGGTCGGACAGAGAACGCTTAAAAACGTCATTCGCGCGACCGGTGTCGGCCTGCACTCCGGCAAGCGCGTTCTCATGACTATTCGGCCGGCAGCTCCGGATACGGGCATCGTTTTTCGACGCACCGATCTCGCCGTGCCGGTCGATGTGCCGGCGCGAGCGGGCAACGTCGGCGAGACCACGCTCTGCACCTCGCTCGTCAAAGATGATGTGCGCGTGTCGACCGTCGAGCACCTGCTCTCCGCATTCGCTGGCCTCGGCATCGACAATGCCCTGGTCGAAGTCAGTGGCCCCGAAGTGCCGATCATGGACGGCAGCGCGGGGCCGTTCGTGTTCCTGCTGCAATCTGCGGGCATCGAGCAGCAGCGCACGCCGAAGCGTTTCGTGCGTATCCGCAAGTCGGTGCGGGTCGAAGATGGCGACAAGTGGGCGCAGTTCGATCCCTTCGATGGCTTCAAAGTCAACTTCGAGATCGAGTTCAACCATCCGATCTTAAAGCGCCGTGCGCAGCGCGCCAGCATGGATTTTTCCACGACGTCGTTCCTCAAAGAAATCAGCCGCGCCCGCACATTCGGCTTCATGCGTGATCTCGAGACCATGCGCGCGCGCAACCTTGCGCTCGGTGGCAATCTCGACAACGCCATCGTGCTCGAT
Source organism: Gammaproteobacteria bacterium (assembly GCA_016874175.1). Lineage (GTDB taxonomy): Bacteria > Pseudomonadota > Gammaproteobacteria > Steroidobacterales > Steroidobacteraceae > UBA964. The sequence continues at coordinate 34,944 of VGUP01000002.1, forward strand.
GACTCGAAAGTGCTGAACGAGGGCGGATTGCGTTACGAAGACGAATTCGTGAAGCACAAGATCCTCGATGCGATCGGTGACCTTTACCTGCTCGGACACAGCCTGATCGGCGAATTCTCCGCCTTCAAGTCGGGCCATGGCCTCAACAACCGTTTGCTGCGGACGTTGCTCGCCGACGAATCCGCTTGGGAAGCCATCGTCTTCGAACGTCCCGAGGACGCGCCGATTTCTTATGTGCGCGCGCCGGTCCTCGCGGCTACCGGCTGAATCTTCACCGTCCAGCGTGCGATGCCGGGGCGAAATTCACTCGCCGCGGGCCAAAGATCGGGCAGGGCATAGCGCAGGCGAGCCGCCCAGGCTGCTGAATCCACAAAAATGGTGAGTGTTCCGTCCTTCTCGACGCAGTGGCCGATGGCGGCGAGCAGCGCGGGCTCGAGGCGCGCGGCAAAGAAGCTCCCCCAGTCTTCCTGACGCCGGACAAATTCCCGGGCCCGACTGGCAAGCCCTGAACCTGATAATAAGCTGCTGATTTCCCTGGGCTTTCCTGGCCTCGCGGGAGCATTTCCGGCCACTTTGGGTGATTTTGGGTTGTTTCGGGGGGGCGGTTTGGGCATAGTCTCGCCTGTTTCTCGTTCGGCTACCGTCCAATAACAGTCGATGGATTATGTCACCGACCTCTGGTCAGAGGTCGGCCTACGTGGTCGTCGGCGCTTTCCGTCGGGGGAAGTGACGTGAGGCTAGTGGTTCTCAGGCGACGCACTGCAGGCGCTTCGAGCATCAATGTATCCGGGCCCTGGGTGCTGGGCGTCGGCACGTTGTGCGTGCTCGCGCTGCTTGGCGGTGCGTTCATGGCGGGTTTCAATGCCGGCAGCCGGGGCATCGATCTCGGTGATGGCAGTCCGGCGGCGCTGGCGCGTGCCGCATTGCAACAAAAAAGCGAACTCGACGAGCTGCGCGAGCGCGTGCAAGAACGTGTTGACTCGATGTCCGCGCGTATCGGTCAGTTGAACGCACATGTGGTCCGCCTCGACGTACTCGGCAAGCGACTCGCCGAGATGGCTGATGTCAATTCCAGCGAATTCGATTTCTCGGCGGCACCTGCCGCGGGCGGTCCCGAGTCCGAATCTGCGGTGGCCGTGGCGGCACCGGATTTGTCGGGCATGCTCGATGATTTCGAGTCGAAACTTTCGCAGCGTGAATCGCAGCTCAGTGTCCTCGAACAGCTGATTTTGCAGCGTGAATTGCGCCAGCAGTCCGTACCCGAAGGCCGTCCAGTCGTACGCGGATTCATGTCCTCGGGTTACGGCGTGAGACAGGATCCGCTGTCCGGCGAATTCGCGTTCCACCGCGGCATCGACTTCGCCGGCAATCGTGGTGATTTGGTGATCGCAGTCGGTGCGGGCGTCGTCACCTGTGCGGGATACAAACTCGACTACGGCAACGTCGTCGAAGTGACCCACGGTGATGGCTACATCACCCGCTACGCTCACAACGAGCGTTTGCTCGTCAAAGCGGGCGACACCGTGACCCGCGGTCAACAACTCGCGGTGATGGGCTCGACGGGCCGCTCCACCGGTCCGCACCTGCATTTCGAAGTACTGCGCAACGGCAATCCGGTCAACCCGCTTTCCTATATCGGCGGTTGATTCCAGCGCGTAAAATACAAGCCTTTTTACCGGCTTCCCCGGCAAGGCTTCCAGAGTGCTCAACTTTCTTACGCGGATATTCGGCAGTCGCAACGACCGCATGCTCAAGGTCATGGCCCGCGAGGTTCACGCGGCCGCGAACCACGAGGCGGCGATGCAGGCCCTCTCCGATGAGGCCCTGCAGGGCAAGACCGCCGAGTTCCGCGAGCGCCTGCAGCAGGGCGCGACCCTCGACTCGCTGCTGCCCGAGGCTTTTGCTGCGGTCCGTGAGGCGGGGCGCCGCTCGCTTGGCATGCGGCATTTCGATGTGCAGTTGGTCGGCGGCATGGCGCTGCATCGCGGTCGCATCGCCGAGATGCGTACCGGTGAGGGCAAGACGCTGGTCGCCACCTTGCCCGCGTACCTCAATACGCTCACCGGTGAGGGCGTGCACGTGGTCACCGTCAATGAATACCTCGCGCAGCGCGACGCCGATTGGATGGCGAAGGTCTATCGCTTTCTCGGGCTCACGGTCGGAGTGATTCGCAACGGTCAGAGCGCCGCTGACAAGCGCGCTGCCTACGCCTGCGACATCACCTACGGCACCAACAATGAATTCGGTTTCGATTACCTGCGCGACAACCTCGCGTTTCGGCTCGAAGACCGTGTGCAGCGCACGTTGTCGTTTGCGATCGTCGACGAAGTCGACTCGATCCTGATCGACGAGGCGCGCACGCCGCTCATCATTTCGGGGCCGGCCGAAGAAAGCACCGACACCTACGTCTCGATCAACAAGCTCGTACCGCGGCTTGATCGGGCCGAGGGACCGCCGCCGCGCTCCGGGGGCATGCTCTCGGGCGAGGCTGAGCCCGAACCTGCCGGCGACTACATGGTCGACGAGAAACAGCGGCAGGTGCACCTCACCGAAGTCGGTCACGAAAAAGTCGAAGCCCTAATGATCGAGGGCGGACTGCTGCGTCATGGCGAAAGCCTTTATGACCCGGCCAACATTCGTCTGATGCATCACTTGAACGCGGCGCTGCGCGCGCACGCGCTTTACAAGCGCGACGTCGAGTACATCGTGCGCGGTGGCGAAGTCATCATCGTCGACGAATTCACGGGCCGCACCATGCCCGGCCGACGCTGGTCCGAGGGTCTGCATCAGGCGATCGAGGCCAAAGAAGGCGTGCGCGTCCGCGAAGAAAACCAGACCATCGCCTCGATCACCTTCCAGAATTATTTTCGGCTCTACAAAAAATTGTCGGGCATGACCGGCACTGCCGACACCGAGGCGCCGGAATTCCTGCAAATCTACAACCTCGAGGTCAATGTCATCCCGACCCATCGGCCGATGGTGCGCAAAGACATGCCCGACCTCGTGCACCTCACGCAGGCCGACAAGTTCAAAGCCATCGTCGAAGATATTCGCGACTGCGTGGCGCGGCAGCAGCCGGTACTCGTCGGCACTACCTCGATCGAAACTTCCGAACTGATCTCGGGCGTACTGCAAAAAGAAGGCGTCGCACACGAAGTGCTGAACGCCAAGCAGAACGAAAAAGAAGCGCAGATCGTCGCCCAGGCCGGCCGTCCCGGCGCGGTGACCATCGCCACCAACATGGCCGGCCGCGGCACCGACATCGTGCTCGGCGGCGGTCTCGAGACCGAGCTCAGCGCCTTGCCCGCCGAGGCTAGCGATGACGATCGACAGCGCGTGCGCGCCGAGTGGCAGCAGCGTCACGATCAAGTCATTGCTGCAGGTGGTTTGCACATCATCGGCACCGAGCGCCACGAGTCGCGCCGCATCGACAACCAGTTGCGTGGTCGTTCCGGTCGTCAGGGTGACCCGGGTTCCTCGCGCTTCTATTTGTCGATGGAAGACAACTTGATGCGCATCTTCGGTGATCCGAACTTCACCAAGCGGCTGCTGTCGGCCGCGGGCATGAAGGAAGGCGAGGTCATCGAGAGTCGCATGCTTACCAAGCGCATCGAGGCCGCGCAGCGCAAGGTCGAGGCCCACAACTTCGACATCCGCAAACAGTTGTTGCTGTTCGATGACGTCGCCAACGATCAGCGCAAAGTCATCTATCAGCAGCGCACCGAGATCATGGGTGCGAACGAACTCGCCCCCGCCATTCGCGGTATTCAGGCCGATGTCGTGGGTCGTGTGCTCAATGAGTATCTGCCGCGCAATGTGCCGCACGTGGACTGGGATCTCGATGGCTTGCGCGATGCAGTTCGCAAAGATTTCAATGCCGAGATCGATGCGCGCGGCTGGCTCGCCGCCGAGCCCGAGCTCGACGAAGTCACGCTGCGTGCCCGGGTCGTCGAGGCTATGGCAAAGAATTACGCGGTGAAGTCCGAGCGCTATGGTGTCGATCTCATGCAGGCGCTCGAGAAAGACATCATGCTGCGTACCCTCGATCAGCATTGGCGCGAGCATCTGGCGGCGATGGATTACCTGCGGCAGGGCATTCATCTGCGCAGCTACGCGCAAAAAGACTACCGCTACGAGTATCGACGCGAGGCCTACGAGCTGTTTGCGAGTATGCTCGATCGCGTCAAATTCGATACCGCTTCCATGCTGACCCGCGTCGAGATTCGCAGCGAAGCCGAGTTGCAGCGCGAAGAAGAAGAGCGGCAGCGTCGACTGCTCGCGGCGCTGCAGGCGCAGCATGCCGAGGCGCAATCGGTGCTCGCGGGCCCGGCCGCCGACGAGACCGCCAACGCACCGGGCGAGGACCGTTTCACGGCCGAGGCTGTGCCGCAGTCGCCGGTCACGCGCGGCGAGCGCAAGGTCGGACGCAACGAGCCCTGTCCCTGCGGCTCGGGTCGCAAATTCAAGCAGTGTCACGGCGCGTTGCAGGCCTGATCGTCGTCGCCGGGGCGCTGCTCGATCAAGACGGTCGGGTGTTGATCGCCGAGCGTCCGCCGGGCAAGCGCATGGCTGGGCGCTGGGAATTTCCGGGTGGCAAGGTGGCAATCGACGAGTCACCGGAACAGGCTTTGCAGCGCGAGCTGCGCGAGGAACTCGGTGTCGAGGTGGCGCAGGCCGATTTCGTCATGGAGCTCGTGCACAGCTATCCCGATCGCGAAGTGCAACTGCGTTTTTATGTGGTCGATTCGTTCGTCGGTGAGCCGCAGTCACTCGATGGTCAGCGGCTGCGCTGGGTGACCCCCGCGCAACTCGACCATGCAGATATCCTCGAAGCGGACCTGCCTTTCATTCGCGCTTTGCAGCAGCGTGCGCGGGACGGCAAGATGTCGCCAGCCGCGGCGACGCCAGTTGCTTGATGGTGAACAAAACTTGCTGGTGACTAAAAAATGAGTAGCGCAGAGAGCAACCCCAAGCCCGATGAATCGCCGCCACGGCCGAGTGGCGAACTCATCGAGGTGCGCAATCCGCGCACCGGGCAAATCGACTACGACTTCAATGCGCCGAGCGAGGTGGAGCTCGCCGCGCGGCTCGATGCGATGCGGCACGCGCAGCAGCGCTGGGCCGCCCGTCCGCTCGAAGAACGGATTGCCATCCTCACGCGTTGGCGCGGCAAATGGGTCGCGAGACAAGCTGAAATCATTGGCGCACTCGCTCACGATACCGGCCGATTTTTGATCGCCACCAGCGAGGTGGGTTCGGTGCTCGGCATGATCGATCGCTGGATTGCGATCGTGCCTGGCCTTGCCCAAGAAGAAGAACTGCGTTCGGCTACCATGTCGAATATTTCCTATCGTTCGCAGTACTTGCCTTACCCGCTCGTCGGCATCATCAGTCCGTGGAATTTTCCGGTGTCGCTGTGTTTCATTGACGCCATCCCGGCGCTGCTCGCGGGCTGTGCGGTGTACATCAAGCCGAGTGAAGTCACGCCACGTTTCGTCGAGCCGGTGATGCGCAGCATCGCCGCCGTCCCGGAGCTCGCCGAGGTGCTGCACGTACAGCCGGGCGGACGCGCGACCGGCGAGCAGCTCGTGACCGGCGTCGATGTGGTGTGCTTCACCGGCAGCGTCGCCACCGGCCGTATCGTAGCCGAAAATGCCGCGCGTAATTTCATCCCGGCCTTTCTCGAGTTGGGCGGCAACGATCCGCTCATCATTACCGCAAGCGCCGATCTCGAGCGCGCGACCGATGTGGCGCTGCGCGCAACTTGTCTCGCCACCGGTCAGGCCTGTCAGAGCCTCGAGCGCGTTTATGTTGATCGCCGTATATACGAGCCTTTCATCGCCATGCTGGTGGCGAAGGCGCGACGCGTCGAGCCCAACTGGCCCGATATTCACCAGGGTACAATCGGCCCCTTCATCTATGGAAAACAGGCCGAGATCGTCGCCGCGCAGCTTTCCGAGGCCGTCGCCAAGGGTGCACGCGTACTTTGCGGCGGCAGTATCGAAGACCATGGCGGCAAGTGGCTGCGACCTACCGTGCTCGTCGATGTGAATCACGATATGCGTATCATGCACCACGAAACTTTTGGTCCGGTGATTCCGGTGATGGCCTACGACAGCATCGATGAAGCGATCGATCTCGCCAACGAAGGGGTTTACGGCCTCTCAGCCGGCGTAATCGCGGGCACGCTCGAGGAAGCCGAGAACATTGGGCGGCGTATCGATGCCGGCGGCATCAGTCTCAATGACGGCTCGCTCACCGCGATGTGCCACGAAATGGAGAAGCATTCCTTCAAGCTCTCCGGCATGGGTGGTTCGCGCATGGGTGCGGCGGGTTACACTCGCTTTTTCCGTCGCAAGGTGCTCATCCGCCAGCACGGACAACCGGCTACCATGGCGAACATCGCCGAATCGAATCTCAGCACAGGAAAAAAAAATTATGAGTATCCAGGACCTTAGTCTGCCGGACATCAAGATCGATGCCACCAGCCTCTACCGCGAAGAGGTTTTCACCGATCGCCGTGCGGGTACGCTGCGTCGCCTGCTGCCGGTTACTGCAGACGGTGCGCCCGATGCGGCGCGTCCCGTGCTTTGGCTGGGGCAGACCCAGCTGATGACCCCGGGCGGCGTGCTGCCGCTCGGCTTCGAGATCGAGGCGGCCACGCTCCCTGAGGCCATCGAAAAATTTCCGAATGCGGTGCACAAGGCGGTCGAAGATGCCATCGAAGAAGCGCAGCAGATGCGTCGCGAGGCCGGTTCGCGCATCGTCGTGCCCGAAGGGGGCGCCGCGCTCGGTCAGTCTCTTGCAAGCAAGATAAAACTGCCCTGAGACCGTACGCGCTCGCGATCAAGCCGACTCGGCGACCTGTTGATAGACCTCTGCGAACTCGGCGGCTGACTTCACGCACACCGCGAGATCCTTGAGTAGGCCGTCGTGCAGGTCGTAGATCCAGCCGTGGATCTCGAGCGCTTTACCGCGGTCCCAAGCGCTTTGCACGATCGTAGTCTGGCCGACGTTGAGTACTTGTTCCATCACGTTGAGTTCGCAGAGTCGGTGCAGTCGGCTGGCTTTATCGGGCAGTTCGTCGAGCCGCGTACGGTGTTTTTTCATCACGTCTTGCACGTGACGTAACCAGTTGTCGATGAGACCAAGGCGTGAATTGTTGAGTGCCGCCTGTACGCCACCACAGCCATAGTGGCCGCAGACGATCACGTGCTCGACGTCGAGCACATCGACTGCATACTGCAGCACGGACAGGCAGTTGAGGTCGGTATGCACCACCACGTTGGCGACGTTACGGTGTACAAAGAGTTCGCCGGGCGGCAGCCCGACAATTTCGTTAGCCGGCACGCGACTGTCGGCGCAGCCTATCCAAAGATAATCCGGTGATTGCTGGCTGACGAGTTTGGTGAAAAATTCCGGGTCCTCCGCAGATTTTTCCGCAGACCAGATCTTGTTGCGATCGAACAGGGGTTTGAGGCTGCGCAATGGGGCGTACTCCGGCGTTGGGTCAGTGTGCGGCGATCGGTTCGCCGCTGGATCGATCGAGTTTAGGGCGATCGGGGCGCAGCGTCCGCGCAAAGAAAAGAGCGACCATATCGTAGGCGTGTGGGCCGGTGGCGCCGAAGCGTAGCAGCCCGTGCTTGCTACCGGGGTAGGGCATGACCTCGAAAGGCTTGCGCAGATCCTGTAATTTTTTGAAGAGCGCCGTACTATGGGTGAAGAGCACGTTGTCATCGGCCATGCCATGTATGACGAGCAACGGTCCGCCGAGATCGGCGGCGTGCGTCATGACCATGCCATCGCGATAACCCGCGGAGTTATCGGCTGGCGTACTCATGAAGCGCTCGGTGTAGTGCGTGTCGTAGAGCCGCCAGTCGGTCACCGGCGCGCCGGAAACACCCGCCGTGAAATGCCCCGGCGCGCGCACCATGCACATCAGCGCCATGTAGCCGCCGTAGCTCCAGCCCCATACGCCGATGCGCATGCCATCGACATACGGCAGCGTGCGTAGAAAGTCGACGCCGAGCTTTTGATCTTCGACCTCGATCGAGCCTATGCGGCGGTAGATCGCACCCTCGAACGTACGACCACGAAAACCCGAGCCGCGATTGTCGATGGTGAAGACCACATAGCCTTGCTGCGCCAAAAATTGCCGAAATAGACCACCCCAGGCGCGTCGCACCTGCTGTGCGCCCGGGCCGCCGTAGACCTCGACGATCACCGGATATCTTTTGCCGGCTTCGAGTCCCTGCGGTTTGGTGAGTTGGTAGTGCAGCACCTGCCCATCACTTGCGGTCAGCGTACCGAAGGTGGTGACCTGATGAGACGCGCGGTAGGGCGAATAAGGGTGGGTATCATCGAGTCGGTTCGCGACCAGTACATCGATCAGACTGCCATCGGCGCGGCGCAGGCTGAGTGAGGGCGGTTCGTCGGGCGTCGAGAACGTGTCGAGCCAAAGACGTGCATCAGCCGACATGGCGTTCGCATGCCAGCCCGCACTCGTGCTGAGTCGGCGGACATTGGCCTCGATTCGTCGCGGTTCCGTCGGTCCGTCGAGCGGCGCGACGTAGAGATGTCGCTCGATCGGGGTGTCGCGATTGGCTGTGAAATAGACCAGACCGCGCGCTTCATCGACGGCTTCGATCGCTCGCTCGCGGCCGCTGCCGGTGACCATCCACGCGCCCGCGGTGAGCGGACGCAGCAGCTTGCCGCTGTAATCATGCAGGTAGAGATGGTCGTGGCCGCTGCGTGCCGACGACCAGATGAATGCGCGACGCTTCGGCAAAAAGGTCAGTTCGTCGTTCAGATCAACCCAAGTGTCGCTGCGCTCCTCGAGAAGCACTCGCGCCTCACCGGTCGCCACCTCGACCCGCAGCAGCTGCAGCGATTTTTGATCGCGCGGTTGACGCTGCACGGCTAGCGCCGTGGAGTCCGGGAACCAACCGACCCGCGCCAGATAACCCTCGCCCGCGGCTGCAGCGGGTAACTCGCGATCGCTGCTGTTGCCAAGCTCGTGCAGCCGCAGATCGACGCGCGCGTTCAGTCGTCCTGCTGCCGGATATCTTTGGCGGATTACTTTGACCGTTTCGGCGTAAATCTCGAACCGCTCGAGTTCATCGACGGTTGACTCGTCGACGCGGGTGTAGGCGATACGCCGCTCGTCGGGCGACCACCAATAGCCGGTGCTGCGGTCCATCTCTTCCTGGGCGATAAACTCGGCTACACCGAAGGAGACGAGGCCGCCGCCACTGCGGGTGATCGCCGTCTCCCGCCCCGACTGCAAGTCGATCACGTACAAATTTTGTTCGCGGACGAAAGTCACATAGCGACCGCGCGGCGAAAAACGGGCGTCGGTTTCGGCGGCGACGGTGGTGGTCAGTCGACGCACTGGCGAGCTGCCTGCGCTTGCACGCAAGTCGTACAAAAACAAATCGCCGGCGAGCGGCAGCAGCAGAAAGCGCGAATCTGCCGAAAATTCGTAATCGACGATACCGGCGAGCGCGGAGGTCCGCGCGCGCTCGCGTCGGGCTTCTTCCTCGGGCGAGAGCTTGCCCTCATCGGCGACCAGCGCTGCCGAATCGACCAGCAGCCGACTCTGTTTGGTGGCGGTGTCATAGGCCCAGACATCGAGCCGATCTTTCGCCTCAGCTTTGCCCTGCAGATAGGTCACCCACTTGCCGTCGGGTGAGAAGCGCGCGCCGCGCAGTGTGGGGCCGGAGAGGTCGGGCGCAGCGAACAGTCTTTCGATGGTGAGTTTGGAAGGTTCGGCCAGTGCTACGCCTGCGGCGATTACCGCTTGGAGCGCAGCGAGGGTCGCCACGACCGAAGCCGGAGCATTCAACCGACGATTGAAAGTGCTGCCCATGATCGCTGCCCGTCCAGTACTGTATGCGGAAAATCCCACCGCAGTGTAGAGAGGAACATGCACCATCGCCACCCGAGCCGAGTGCGACCCTTTGGCGTAGCGTCCGCTCGCGCCGTCCTTTTGGCTTTATTACTCGTCGCCACCCTGAGTGCTTGTCTTGCTATGCCCACCGAAGACGCCACCGCCAAAAATCAGGTGACCACTCCCGGCGCGCTAACGCTTGCCTATCCCTTGGCAGCACGTGGCGAGGTCGTCGATAACTATCACGGCGTCGCTGTTGCCGACCCGTATCGTTGGCTCGAAGAATCTGCAGCCGCGCCCACTCGCGAATTCGTGCGTGCGCAAAATGGGCTGGCGCAGCCCTGGCTCGAGGCGTTGCCGCAGCGCCCGTGGATTCACCAGCGTCTCACCGAGCTCTGGAACTACGAGCGCGTCGGCGTGCCTCGCCTTAAAGGTGGCAAATATTTCTTTATGCGGAACGACGGTACCCAGAACCAAAGCGTGCTGTATGTCGCCGACACCTTGCAGGCTGCGCCGCGCGTGCTCTTCGATCCGAATACCGCGAGTTGCGATGCGACGGTGGCGCTTACGCGCTACGAGCCTTCACCGGACGGCAAGATCATCGCCTATTCACTCTCCGATGGCGGTACTGATTGGGAGATCTGGAGATTTCGTCGGGTGGCAGACAGCGTCGATTTGCCGGACGAACTGCGCTTCACCAAATTTTGGGAGCTCTCTTGGGCGCCCGATGGCTCGGGCGTTTACTACAGCCGTTATCCGCAGCGTGCAGACGATGCGGTACGCGGCGACGATCAGGGGCAGCCGGCGGTCTTTTTTCATCGCCTCGGCGAGTCGCAAGATCGCGATACTTTAGTCTACCGCGTCAGCAATCATCCGACGCGTGCCCCCTCAGCGAGTGTCTCGGACGATGGCCGCTGGTTGTTCATCAGCCTGGCCGACGGGTATCGCACGAACGGTGTTGAGCTGATCGATTTGCGCAAACCGGCGGCGGGCGTACGAACGCTGTTCGGCGCCTGGGATGCGCGCTACGAGGTGATCGGCAGCGAGGGTGACACGCTGTACGTCGTGACCACCAATAATGCACCGCGCGGCCGTGTGATTGCTGTCAATGCCACGGATCCGGCACCCGCAAAGTGGCGCGAGCTCGTGCCCCAAGACCGCCTTGCACTTGATGAGGCGAGTTTTGTCGGCAGTCGCATCATCGTGCGTTATGTGCGCGATGCGCACGGCGTCGCCCGCGTGTTCGATCGCGAGGGTCGCGCGCAGGGCGAAGTGGCCGTGCCCGGTCTCGGCACCATTGCCGGATTCGGTGGTAATTCGACCGACAAAGAAACGTTCTTCGCCTATGCGGACTATCTGAGTCCGGGGCAGGTGATGCGCCTCGATCTGCTCGATAACTCGGTGTCAGCGTGGCGCACGCCGAAATTTACCGCCGACACCTCGCGCTATGTGACCAAGCAATTCTTTTACCCGAGTCGCGATGGCGCCCGCGTGCCGATGTTCATCACTCATCGTCGCGACTTCACGCCCGATGGCAAGACGCCGACCCTGCTTTATGGCTATGGTGGTTTCAATGTGTCGGTGACGCCGAGCTTTCGGCCTACCGTCATCACTTGGCTCGAGATGGGTGGCATTTACGTCGAGGCCAACCTGCGTGGGGGTGGCGAGTACGGTGAGCCGTGGCACGAGGCGGGGACCAAGACGCGCAAGCAAAATGTCTTTGATGATTTCATTACCGCTGCCGAATTTTTGATCCGCGAAGGCTACACCTCGCCCAAGCATCTGGCGATCTCCGGACGCAGCAACGGAGGGCTCTTGGTCGGTGCGACCTTGCTGCAGCGACCCGATCTTTTCGCTGCCGCCTTGCCGGGTGTCGGCGTATTCGACATGCTTCGCTATCAAACCGCGAGTGCCAACGCGCGACAGTGGTCTTCCGATTACGGACTTGCCGAGAACCCGGCAGAATTCGCCGCGCTGCGCGCCTACTCGCCGGTGCACAACGTGAAGCCTGGTAGCTGCTATCCGCCGACGCTGATCACCACCGCCGATCGCGATGATCGAGTCGTACCCTGGCACAGTTACAAGTTTGCCGCTGCGCTGCAGCACGGGCAGGGCTGTGCAGCGCCGATCTTGCTGCGGGTCGAGACCCGTGCCGGCCATGGTGCGGGCAAGCCGATCTGGATGCAGATCGAAGATTTCGCCGATCAATGGGCGTTCGCCGCCGCCATGCTTGGCGTCACGGCACCCGGCGCTCGGTGAGCGCCGGGCGGCCGAGCTCAGGCCTTCGAGCTTGGCCGCGCGGCGATCGCCGCGTACCAGCGCGATAGATGTTGCTGCGTGGGCTGCAGACGAATCCCCGAGGGTTTGCCGAACTCGAGCGTGGTGAAGGCCACGATGTCGGCGAAGCTGAAACTGTCGCCGGCGACAAAGGGGCGCGCCGCGAGCAGACCGTCGATACGTTGCCACTCGGCCAGCACTTGCTCACGAGTGAGCGCGCCATATTCGGCAATCTGTGTGACTCGGCCCTGCCAAAAGCGATGGGTGTGCCGAAATGCCTGCGTCGTCGGCACATAAATGCGGAACATCAAACCGAGAGTCATCGCTTCGATGCGCGCGCGGGCGAGTGGGGTCGCACCGAACAGGCAGGGCTCCGGATGCAGCGACTCGAGGTAGCGGCAAATGGCGAGTGATTCCTGCAGCCGCGTGCCATCGTCGAGCTCGAGTACCGGCACTTCGCCGAGCGGATTCACTTCGAGAAACGCCGCCACTTGAGTTTCGTGGGCGGCGATATCCACGGGAACTCGCGTGATGCGTACGCCCCGCGCTTCGAGACCTTTTTCGGCGATGAACATGCGCACGCGGCGCGGACTTGGCGCGAAGTCGTTGTCGTACAGTTTCATCAGTTGCAGCAGATGAGCTCGAAGGGTACGTCCGCTTCGATCTGCCGCGCGCGCTCATTCAACCCTTGCCAACTGACGAAGCGCACGCTCGCGCGGTAATGACTGCCGCTGATCTCGGGAAAGAGTCCGAGCTCGGCCGCCACTGCCACGCGCAGTAGTTGCACTGGGCTGCCGCGATCAAAAGTGATGTGAAAGACGCCGTTCACTGCGGTCTCGCTGCGGGCGCGTCCGCCTTGTCTCGCCAGCCAAAGTAATTCGGCGATCGAATCGCCAAGCGGTCGCAACAAACCCAGCCACTCGGCTAGCGCTTGCTCGCGCACTTCGCCGGCTTGACTCAGCCAAAAAGAAAAATCCGGCAAATCGAAATCGCAGGTGCCGCCGGGGATGGTGCTGCGATGACGGATCGCCGCCAGAAAAGTCGAATCGCGCAGTGGCTGCATCCAACCTGCATCGGCGCTCAGCAATTCGGTGCGCAAGCGACCGAGATTGGCCACCAGTGCTTGCAGACGATCGACATCGATATTCGGACGACGCTGGAACTCGGTGTACACCGCGATCTGCCGCTCGAGTTCTTTGAGCACATCGGCGCGGGTATCGCTGCGAGTGATGATGGCGAGAATGTCGAGCAGGCTGGCGATGGCGGTGCGGCTGCCCCACGGCGAGCGCGAGTGCGCATGAAAGAGTGCCTGGTTGTACAGAAAATCGATGCGCAAATAGGTGCGCATCCGCTCGTTCAGCGGTTGCTCGAAAACCAGCGGTCCCCCGTTGCCCGCAGGCGCCGGGGCCGCTTCGTCTGCAGACCCCTCGGACATCCCGATATTCTGTTACAGGGGACGCAGGGCCGCCACTATTGGCTAAAAGTATTGGCTGGAGGTCTTACGCGAGCTGCAGGTAGCGATCGTGCAAGGTCGCAACCTGGGTTTCGAGCGCTGCCAGATCGCCGTCGTTGACGATGACATCGTCGGCGATGGCGAGTCGCGCCGCCCGACTCGCTTGGGCGGCGAGCACCGCACGCGCCCCGGCCTCGTCCACTTGGTCGCGGGCCATCACCCGCCGAATCTGCAGATCCTCGGGGCAATCGACCACCAATACGCGATCGAGGTCGCGGCGACCACCGCCCTCGGTCAGCAAGGGAATTTCATTGATGACGTACGCGCCTTGAGCCTGGGCGTTGAGTTCAGCCATGCGAGCGCGGATCGCCGGATGGGTAATGGCTTCGAGAGCGCGCCGCGCGGCCGGGTCTGCGAACACCACTGCCCGCAACGCCCGCCGATCGAGGCTGCCATCGGCCGCAAGCACGCTTGCGCCGAAGCGCTCGCGAATGGCGGCGAGCGCCGGCGCACCGGGGGCCACGATCTCACGCGCAATCTGGTCGCTGTCGATCACCGTGATGCCGCGCGCGGCAAAGAATTCAGCAACCCGGGTTTTGCCGCTGGCGATACCGCCGGTGAGCCCGACTTTGAACATGGCCGTTAGCCTCTCTAGGGATCCAGCGACCACAGGGCTGGCGGCGGGCCGAGCAGCAGGCCGCCGGGCAGGGCATCACCCGCCATCATTACGAGCCAACCCGCCGCGGCGAGATACGGACCGAAGGCGAGGGGTTGCTCGCGAGCCCGACCAAAGAAAAAAATCAGCAGCAGACCGATCACGGCGCCGGCCACGGAAGACGCAAGCACGATCGGCAGCAGCGCGGCCGGACCTAGCCAGGCGCCGAGTGCTGCGAGAAGTTTGAAATCGCCGTAGCCCATGCCTTCTTTGCCGGTGACGAGCTTGAACGCCTGGTATACCGACCACAGCACGAGATAGCCGATGATCGCTCCCATGACGGCGCTGCGAACATCGCCCGCAAGGCTTGTGGCAAGACCCAACCACAGCAGTGGCAGCGTCAACTGATCCGGCAGGTAGTGCGTGTCGAAGTCGATCACGGCGAGCGCGAGCAAAAAGCCTGTGATCACGAGCGCAGCGACGCACTCGACCGTCGGCCCGAAGCGCAGGGCAACCGCGACAAAAGCGCAAGCGCTCGCCAGTTCAACCAGCGGATAGCGTGGTGAGATCGTCGTGCCGCAGGCGGCGCATTGGCCGCGCAACAAAAGCCAGCCGAGCAACGGCACCAGATGCAGCGCACGGATCGGCGTTTGACACGCGGGGCAATGTGAACGCGGCGCGACCAAATCGTAGCGGGCGGCGCGGGGCGGTTCGGGCTCGCCCGCCAGTTCTGTGCACTGCGCGCGCCAGTCGCGCTCGAGCATGCGTGGCAAGCGGTGGATCACGGTATTGAGAAAGCTACCGACGAGCAGACCCGCAAGCGCGGCGACGGCCGGCAACACACCAGGCAGCGCGAGCGCCAGCAACCACGACTCGGGAATCCACCCGCCGACCTCCGTCATCCGAAATTCCCCGTCATTTGCGGTTCCCTAATGTGCCCGTTTCGCCCAAAATGCAAGTTTAGTTCAGTGATTACGGGGGTCTCGATGAATCTTCACGAATATCAAGCCAAAGAGGTCTTTGCCGCATACGGGATCCCCGTGCCGGCTGGCCGCGCGGCGGCTACGCCGGATGAAGCGGTGGCTGCAGCCGAGGCTCTTGGCGGCTCGATCTGGGTCGTGAAGGCGCAGGTTCATGCCGGCGGCCGCGGCAAGGCAGGCGGCGTCAAACTCGCGCGCGATACTGCGGCGGTGCGCGATGCAGCCAAGGCCATGCTCGGCACTCGACTCGCCACCAAGCAGACCGGACCCGAGGGTTTGCCGGTCGATCGCGTCTACGTCGAAACCGGTTCGGCGATCGAGCGCGAGATTTATCTCTCGCTGACACTCAATCGCGAGAAGGGACGCATCGCGATGGTGGGTTCGGCCGCAGGTGGCATGGACATCGAAGAAGTTGCCGAGCACTCGCCCGAGAAGATCACCACGGTGAACATTCACCCGGCTGCCGGCTTGCAGCCCAACCAGTGCCGCCGCATGGCCTTCGCACTTGGCTTCAAGGGCGAGCAGATCGCACAGTTTCAAAAAATTGCGCTGGCGCTCTACCAGCTCTATCTCGACAAAGACGCGAGCCTGCTCGAAGTCAACCCGCTCATCGTCACAAAGGCGGGCGATCTCGTTGCGCTCGACGCCAAGATCAATATCGACGCCAACGCTACCTATCGGCAAAAAGCGCTCGCGGCCATGCGCGACACCGCGCAAGAAGATCCGATGGAGCTGCAGGCGAGCCAGCACGATCTCAACTACGTGTCGCTCGACGGCGACATCGCTTGCATGGTGAACGGCGCGGGCCTGGCGATGGCCACGATGGATCTCATCAAGTTGCACGGCGGTTCGCCCGCGAACTTCCTCGACGTGGGCGGTGGCGCCACGGCTGAGCGCGTCACCGTCGCCTTCAAACTCATTCTCTCTAACCCCAAGGTCAAGGCGATTCTCGTCAATATCTTTGGGGGTATCGTGCGCTGCGATTTGATCGCCGAAGGCGCGATCACCGCAGTCAAAAACGTCGGCGTAAAGGTGCCGGTGGTGGTGCGCCTCGAGGGCACCAATGCCGAAAAAGCCTGCGAGACGCTGGCCGCGAGTGGCCTCAAGGTCATCGCCGCCAAAGATCTCACCGACGCCGCGCAAAAAGTCGTGGCCGCCGCGCGCTGACGCTCATCTTTCGTCACCCGCGCCACTACAAGCTGACAGGATTCGACCCATGAGCATTCTCGTAGACAAGAACACCAAAGTGATCTGCCAGGGCTTTACCGGCAAGCAGGGCACGTTCCATTCCGAACAGTGCATTGCCTATGGCACCCAGGTCGTGGGCGGCGTCACGCCGGGCCGCGGCGGTGACACCCACCTCGGTCGGCCGGTGTTCGACACCGTGCACGATGCGGTGGCGGCAACCGGCGCCAACGCCTCAATGATTTACGTACCCGCAGGTTTTGCCGCCGATGCAATTCTCGAAGCGGCAGATGCCGGCATCGAGCTCATCGTCTGCATCACCGAAGGCATTCCGGTGAATGACATGGTGCGTGTGAAGACCGCACTCGCCGGTACTCAGTCGCGACTGATCGGTCCCAACTGCCCGGGTATCATCACGCCGGGCGAATGCAAGATCGGCATCATGCCGGGCTTCATTCACAAGTCGGGTTGCATCGGTATCGTGTCGCGCTCGGGCACGCTCACCTACGAGACCGTGTTCCAGACCACCAACAATGGGCTTGGGCAAAGCACCTGCGTTGGTATCGGTGGCGATCCGGTGCGCGGCATGAATTTCATTGATGTGCTCGCGCTGTTTCAGGACGACCCGAAAACCGAAGGCATCGTCATGGTGGGCGAGATCGGCGGCAGCGACGAAGAAGCGGGCGCCGAGTTCATTCGCCAGCATGTGACCAAGCCGGTGGTGGCCTACATCGCAGGCGTCACCGCACCGCTGGGCAAGCGTATGGGTCACGCGGGCGCCGTGATCGCCGGTGGCAAGGGCACGGCCGCCGACAAGTTCCGCGCTCTCGAGGCGGCGGGTGTGCGCACCGTTCGATCACCCGCCGAACTCGGCTCGGCGATCGAAGAGCGGTTGCGCAAGTGCCGGAAGGCTTGACCGCCGGCAGCCTGAAGATCGCCCTCGCGCAGCTTGATCTGCTCGTCGGCGATATCGACGGCAACGCCGCACGCGTGCTCGACACTGCGGCGCAGGCCGGCGTGGCTGACCTCGTCGTCTTCCCGGAGTTCACGCTCGCCGGCTATCCGCCGGAAGATCTTCTCTTTCATCGCGGCTTTCGCCACCAGATCGAACGCGCGCTGATGCACTGCACACGCGCGACCGATCGGCCGGCGATGTTGCTCGGCTTTCCCGAGTACACCGACGCCGGCATTTACAACACGGTCGCGTTGTTGGCGGCGGGTGTTGAACGCGCGCGTTATCGCAAGGCCTGTCTGCCGAATTACGGCGTCTTCGACGAACAAAGATATTTTGCGCGGGGTAGCGCACCCGCCGTGGTCGAGCTGCGCGGCTTTCGTCTCGGCCTGCTGATCTGCGAGGATATTTGGCAGCGTGCGCCCGCGCAGGCGGCGGTAGCCGCCGGGGCCGAGCTGTTGCTCGTGACCAATGCTTCGCCCTATGAGCAGGGTAAACAAGCCTCGCGCGAGGCCATGCTGCGCGAGCGAGCCATCGAAACCGGTCTGCCGATCGTCTATGTCAACTTGGTCGGCGCGCAAGACGAACTGGTTTTTGATGGTCAAAGCGTGGTGGTCGATCGACACGGCAGCGTGGTGTTGCGTGCTGCCGCCTTTGTCGAAGCGCTCGCCACGATCGAGTTCACGCGCGACGCTGATGGTCGCGCGGTGCCGCGAGCAGCGGCGGGCGCGATCTCGGCGCCGCTCGCCGAGGCCGCAGAGGTTTATCGCGCTTTGGTGCAGGGTGTGCGCGACTACGTCGGCAAGCATCGCTTTCCGGGCGTAGTGCTCGGGCTTTCGGGCGGTATCGACTCGGCGCTGACGCTCGCCATCGCGGTCGATGCACTCGGGGCCGAGCGCGTGCAGGCGGTGATGATGCCCTCGCGATACACCGCGCAGATGAGTCTCGATGATGCCGCCCTGCAAGCCGCGCGGCTCGGCGTCAAATATTCGGTGATTCCCATCGAGGGCATGTTCACGGCCACGCTCGCCGCACTCGCCGCGGAGTTTGCCGGTCGACCGGTCGACGCCACCGAAGAAAACATCCAGTCGCGTTGCCGCATGCAATTGCTGATGGGGATCTCGAACAAGACCGGGCGGATGCTGCTGACCACCGGCAACAAAAGCGAGATGGCGGTCGGCTATGCCACGCTCTATGGCGACATGGCGGGCGGCTTCGCGCCCATCAAAGATTGCAGCAAGCTGCTCGTCTATCGGCTCGCCGAGTGGCGCAATGCGGCTGCGCTCGCCGCCGGTGAGACCGCGGTCATTCCGGCGCGGGTCATCGAGCGCGCACCCTCTGCGGAGCTGCGGCCCGATCAAAAAGACGTCGATTCGCTGCCGCCGTATGAAATTCTCGATCCGATACTCGAGGCTTTCATCGAGCACGACCAGTCAGTCGAAGAAATCGTCGCGCGCGGCTTTGATAAAGCGACCGTCGGCCGCGTGCTCAATGTCGTCAAGCGCAATGAATACAAGCGTCGTCAGGCGCCGCCCGGCGTGCGCGTCAGTCGCCGCGCCTTCGGCCGCGACTGGCGCTATCCGATCACGAGTGGTTATCGGCGCTGAGCGCGCGGGCGTCTCAGCCGCTGCTGGTCAGCCCCAGATACGCCACCAAGGCTTGTTCACCGGGACGACCTTGTCGGCCGTGCCGCCATAGTTGGCGGCGTAAATTTCCCGCGCCTGCGCCGCGAGCTCTTTCATGCCGAGCTGCTCGTAGGACTGGATGAGAATGGCCAACGATTCGCGCACCGCAGGCGCGCCGTCGTATTGCTCGATGATTTCTTTGGCGCGGCGCGCTGCGGCCACCCAGGCACCGCGCTTGACGTAATACTGGGCGACGTGGAGGTCGTAGTCGGCGAGGCGGTTGCGCAGATGGATCATGCGCCGCCGCGAATCGTGGGCGTACTCGCTCTTCGGAAAATCTTCGACCACTTTGCGGAAGCTGTTGAAGGCCCGCTGCGCCGTTTGTGGCGGTCGCGCATCGAGATCGACGTCCAGCCACCGCTCGAGAAAATTCGCCGAGCGTTCGAAATCGACCAAACCTTTCACGTACCAGGCGTAGTCGAGCCACGGATGCGTCGGATTTTCGCGCATGAAGGTGTCGGCCTGATCGAGTGCCGACTCGCTTTCGCGACCTTTGTAGTAGGCGTAGATGAGATCGAGCCGCGCCTGACGCGCTTCGGCGCCGAAGGGATAGCGCGCGACCAGCGCCTCGTAGAGGCGGATGGCATTTTCATAGTCCTGATTGTCGAGCGCTTTGCGTGCGCGCTCGTAGACGACACCCGCGCCACCGCGCGCGAGATCGAGATCTTCGCGGTTGGACGCGCAGCCGGCGAGCAGCTGCAACAGTGCAAGGGCCAGGGAAAACAGCAGCAAATGGGCGCGACGCAGGCCGAGTAGCCGGTTGCCCGATGGCATGGTCATGGTTGGATTCGCGGAAGCCAAGACAGGCATTATAGCGAAGCCCATGTCGCCCCCCGGAAAAAAGGCAAAAGCCAAGCCAGCGATCTGCTCGCCGGCGGTCGAACGACACGAGTTGACGTTCGCGGCCGATGACGCGGGTGAGCGGCTCGACGTGGTGCTGGCGCGGCGGTTGCCGCAGTACTCACGCGCCCGCTTGCAACGCTGGATCGACGAGGGACGGGTGCTGGTCGATGGCGTGGTGCCCGCACGTCGGGTGCTGGTCCGCGCGGCGCAGCAGGTGCGCATCGACGCTGTTTTCATTGCCGATGAGCGCGTGCAGGCCGGTAAGCCGGCGGTGCCTTTTCGGGTGCTGCATCGCGACGCTGCGATCTACGTCATCAACAAGCCGCCGGGGCTCGTCGTGCATCCGGGCGCGGGTGTGGCTTCGGGCACTTTGCAGAATGCGCTGCTGGCGCTCGATCCGCAGTTGGCCAAAGTGCCGCGCGCCGGCATCGTGCATCGGCTCGACAAAGACACTTCAGGCTTGCTGGTGGTCGCGCGCACGCCCGTGGCGCACGCGGCGCTGGTGCGCGCGCTCGCAGCGCGCGAGGTTGGACGAGAATACCTCGCGCTTTGTCACGGTCTGATGACGGGTGGCGGCACCATCGCGGAGCCGATCGGTCGGCACCGTACGCAGCGCACGCGCATGGCGGTGCGTGCCGATGGTCGCGAGGCCGTGACCCACTATCGCATCGAACGCCGATTCCGCGCGCACACGCTCGCGCGCGTGCAACTCGAGACGGGTCGTACGCACCAAATCCGCGTGCATCTCACGCACGCGGGATATCCGATTGTTGGCGACCCGGTATATGGCGGACGAAAACGCGCGCCGGCGGCCGGGAGCCCGGCCGTGCTCGCGGCACTCGCGGCTTTCCAGCGTCAGGCGCTGCATGCGACGCGACTCGAATTTGCGCATCCGGTATCGGGTCGGCCGCTCGTCTTCGAGGCGCCGCTGCCCAAAGATTTCGCGGCCTTGCTCGAGGTTCTCGCCGCCGAAGCAGGTGCGGCGTGAGCGTGCCCATCCTCGAGCCCCAATGGGCCGCGCCGCGCGGCGTGCGCGCCGCATTTTCTTTGCGCAGCGGCGGGACTAGCACGCCGCCCTGGGACAGCCTCAATCTCGGTGTGCATGTGGGTGATGATCCGGCCGCGGTCGCCGAGAATCGTCGTCGCCTGCGCCACACCCTCGGTCTGCCAAGCGAGCCGATCTGGCTCGATCAGGTGCATGGCACCGCGGTCGTGCACATCGACTCGGCGACTGGACGGCAAAATGGCCGCGAGTCCCCACCTGGCGTGCGGCCCCGCGCCGACGCCGCCGTCACCCGCGAACGCGGCGTCGTACTCGCCATACAGGTCGCCGATTGTCTGCCGGTATTGCTCGCGAGCCCAGAGTCCGTGCTCGGGGCAGCTCACGCCGGCTGGCGGGGTCTTGCCGCCGGTGTCATCGACGCCACGGTTGCGGCGATGCAAGTGCCGCCATCGCAACTCGTCGCCTGGCTAGGGCCCTGCATCGGCCCGGCTCACTTCAAGGTGGGTGACGAGGTACGCGCGGCCTTCCTGGCGGCGGACCCGGCGGCGGCTGCCGCCTTCGAGGTCAACGCTCAAGGGCGCTGGCAATGCGACCTGCCGCAGCTCGCCCGAGCGCGTCTGCGGGCGCTCGGGATCACGCAGGTTGCCGGCGGCGAGTGGTGCACCGCAGCCGACCCGGTGCGCTTTTATTCCCATCGGCGCGATCAGCGGACCGGTCGGATGGCGGCACTGATCTGGTGTTAGAATATAACGCTTGTTGACCTCGGAGTCTGCGGTGCTCGCCAATATCGTCCTCTTCACGGCCCTCGGCGGGGTGCTCCCGGTACTGATCGCCGGCCTGAGTCTGTTGCTGCCGCAGGCGACCCGTGACCGGATGCTGCTGCACTCGGTGAGCTTCGCCACCGGCACGCTGCTGGCCACCGCCTTGCTCGCGCTGATCCCGCACGCCATGGAGGGCGCAGGCCCGTTGCAAGTGCACCAGATCGGCATTGCGTTGCTTGCCGGCATCGGACTTTTTTTCGTACTCGAAAAATTCCTGCTCTGGCGGCACTGCCACACTGAGGCGGTCGAGACAGCTCACACCCATGAGCGTCACCGCCACAAGGCTTCGGGCGGGCTCCTCATGGTCGGTGACGGGCTGCACAATTTCATTGACGGCGTGTTGATTGCCGCGGCGTTTCTGACCGATTTTCACCTCGGTGTCGTCACCACGCTCGCCATCATGGCCCACGAAATTCCGCAGGAAGTGGGCAATTTCGGGGTCTTGTTGCATGGCGGATTCAGTCGCGGCAAGGCCTTGCTCTGGAACGTGCTCTCGAGTCTCACGGCCGTAGCGGGCGGGATAGTCGGCTGGTGGATGCTGGACACCGTCATGTCGCTCTTGCCTTATGCGCTCGCGGTGTCGGCTGCCAGCCTGCTCTATGTGGCCGTGGCCGATCTGATCCCGGGTCTGCACAAGCGCACCGATCTGCAGGCGGGAGCCTTCCAATTGTTGTGGATAGGCGTCGGCATCGGCCTCGTCGCCTTCGCCGAGTCGCAGCTGCATTAGGCGCGCCGCCGTCACGACGCTGCGGCAGTGCTGCCTGCCGCACCCTTGAAAGCTGCGCCGATGCCCTTACTTAGCCGGGTAAGCAGGCGGGTTTCGCGAGGGCAGGGCTCATGCGTCAAGACAAGCTCACCGAAAAATTCCGACAAGGCCTGGCCGAGGCCCAGTCGCTCGCGCTCGGTCGCGATCACCAGATCATCGAGCCCGCGCATGTGTTGCTCGCGCTCATCGATCAGCAGGCAGGCACCGTGCGCCCGCTGCTCGTCAAGGCGGGCGGCAATCTGCCGCGGCTGCGCACGGATCTCGCTGCAGCACTCGAGCGCCTGCCCAAAGTCGAGGGCAGGCCCGGCGAAATCCACATCTCCAATGATTTGCAGCGTCTGCTCAATGTCGCCGACAAGCTCGCGCAGAACCGGGGCGATCAATATATTTCCAGCGAGCTCTACGTGCTCGCGTCCTTCGACGACAAGGCGCTGCTCGCGCGACTGTTGAAGGACGCCGGATTTTCCAAGGCCGCCATCGACAAAGCGATCGAGGAGATTCGCGGCGGCGAGCGCGTGCAGGATGCGAGCGCCGAAGAAGGTCGTCAGGCGCTCGAAAAATTCACGGTCGATCTCACGCGTCGCGCCGCCGATGGCAAGCTCGATCCGGTGATCGGTCGTGACGACGAAATCCGTCGCACCATTCAGGTGCTGCAGCGACGCACCAAAAATAACCCCGTGCTCATCGGTGAGCCCGGGGTCGGCAAGACCGCCATCGTCGAGGGTCTCGCGCAGCGCATCATCAACGGCGAAGTACCCGAGAGCCTGCGCAACAAGCGGATTCTCGCGCTCGACATGGGCGCACTGATCGCCGGTGCCAAATTTCGTGGCGAATTCGAAGAGCGGCTCAAGGGCGTGCTCAATGATTTGGCCAAACAGGAAGGACAGGTCATCCTGTTCATCGACGAGCTACACACCATGGTCGGCGCCGGCAAGGCCGAAGGTGCGATGGATGCGGGCAATATGCTGAAGCCCGCGCTTGCGCGCGGCGAGCTGCACTGCGTTGGCGCCACCACGCTCGATGAGTATCGCAAGTACCTCGAAAAAGACGCCGCGCTCGAGCGTCGGTTCCAGAAAGTGCTGGTCGATGAGCCCTCGGTCGAGGACACCATCGCCATCCTGCGCGGTCTGCAGGAGCGTTACGAGGTGCATCACGGGGTCGACATCACCGACCCGGCGATCGTCGCCGCGGCGACCCTCTCGCATCGTTACATCGCCGATCGGCAGCTGCCCGACAAGGCTATCGATCTCATCGATGAAGCCGGCGCGCGCATCCGTATGGAGATCGATTCCAAGCCCGAAGCGCTCGACAAGCTCGAGCGGCGCATCATTCAGCTGAAGATCGAACAGGTCGCCTTGCAAAAAGAAAAAGACGAGGCCACGCGCAAACGGCTTGCCGCGCTCGAAGAAAACCTGGGGCAGCTCGAAAAGGAGTACGCCGATCTCGAGGAAATCTGGAAGGGCGAGAAGGCGTCGTTGCAGGGTGCCTCGGGCATCAAAGAAGAGCTGGAAAAGGTCAAGAACGAGCTCGATATCGCGCGTCGCAAGAGTGACCTCTCGCGCATGGCCGAGTTGCAGTACGGCCGCATTCCCGAGCTCGAAAAGAAGCTCGCGGCAGCGCAAGCCGCCGAGGGTCGCGCCACGCAGCTCGTGCGCAACAAGGTCACCGACGAAGAAATCGCCGAAGTGGTTTCCAAGTGGACCGGCATTCCGGTCAGCAAGATGCTCGAGGGCGAAAAAGAAAAACTGCTGCGTATGGAAGAGGCGCTGTCGCGTCGCGTGGTGGGTCAGGAGGAGGCGGTGCGTATCGTCGCCAACGCCATTCGTCGTTCGCGCGCCGGGCTCGCTGATCCGCGCCGTCCGAACGGATCGTTTTTGTTCCTCGGCCCGACGGGTGTCGGCAAGACCGAGCTCTGCAAGGCGCTGGCCGAGTTTCTCTTTGATACCGAAGAGTCGATGGTTCGCATCGACATGTCCGAGTTCATGGAAAAACACTCAGTCGCGCGACTCATCGGCGCGCCTCCGGGCTACGTCGGATACGAGGAGGGTGGCTTTCTGACCGAGGCCGTGCGACGTCGACCCTATGCCGTCATCCTGCTCGACGAAGTCGAGAAGGCACATCCCGATGTGTTCAATGTGCTGCTGCAAGTGCTCGATGACGGTCGTCTGACTGACGGTCAAGGGCGCACGGTCGATTTTCGCAACACCGTCGTGATCATGACCTCGAACCTCGGCTCGCAGGTCATTCAGGATCACGCTGGCGAGAAGAACTACGTGCGCATGAAGAGCGCGGTACTCGAGATCGTGCAGCAGAACTTCCGCCCGGAATTCATCAATCGCATCGACGACATCGTCGTCTTCCATCCGCTCGGCACGGAACAGATTCGCGCCATCGTCGATATCCAGCTTGGCCAACTGCGCAAGCGGCTGATCGAGCGCAACCTCGATCTTTTGCTCGACGATGGCGCGCGCGATCTGCTCGGCGAAGCCGGCTTCGATCCTGTGTATGGCGCGCGGCCGCTCAAGCGGGCGATCCAGCAACAGATCGAAAATCCGCTCGCGCAGCAGCTATTGCAGGGGCGTTATGCACCGGGCGAGAGAATTCGGGTCGGGGTCGGTGAAGACGGTCGGCTGAGCTTCAGCAAGGCGGTATAATTCGGTCGCATGCCGTTCTACGAATACGAGTGCAAGGCCTGCGGCTCGCAGACCGAGGTACTGCGAAAAATTACCGACAAACCGCTGCGCAAGTGCGCCGAGTGCGGCAAGAACACGCTCATCAAGCTCGTGTCCGCGCCGATTTTCCGGCTCAAGGGTGGCGGCTGGTACGAGACCGACTTCAAAACCGAACAGGACAAGAAGCGCAATCTTGCCGGCGCCGAGGGCAAGGAAGACAAGGCTGAGAGCAAAGGCGAGTCCAGCGCCGACGCCAAAGCCGATTCCAAAGCGGACGCGAAAACCGACGCCAAGGCGGACACCAAGGCCGACTCCAAAACCGAGGCCAAGGCCGAAACCAAAACCGAAGCCAAAGGCGGAAAAAAGCCGCCTGCCAAAAGCGTGCGTAGCACCAAGGCACGCAAGGGCAAATGATTTCGGCGCCGCCGGCGTCGACCTGGTCACGGCTCGTCGAGCGCGAGCGTCAGCAATTCATTGAGCGCCGGACGCGCTCCCGCCAGCTCGCCGAACGCGCGCGAGCGCACTGGCTCTCCGGTGTGCCCATGCATTGGATGGCCGATTGGGGGACGCCTTTTCCGCTGTCCTTCTCGGCGGCCGAAGGTACGTCGCTGCGCGATGTCGATGGCATCGAATACGTCGATTTTTGTCTCGGTGACACGGGCGCCTTGTTTGGGCACTCGCCGCCCGCGATCGCGGCGGCGATTACTCGGCAGGCTGCGCGCGGGCTTACTTGCATGCTGCCCGATGAGCGCGTTGCCGCGGTCGGCGAAGCGCTGGCCTCGCGCTTCGGTCTGCCGTTCTGGCAGGTGACGCAAACCGCAACCGAGGCCAACCGCGCGGTATTGCGCTGGGCGCGAGCGCTCACCGGACGACCCAAAGTATTGGTGTTTCAAGGCTGCTATCACGGCACCGTCGACGAGACGATGGTCCGGCTGCGTGCAGGTCGCACCGTGGCGCGCGAAGGCGCCATCGGTCCGCCCTTCGATAATGCAGCCGCAGCGAAAGTCATCGAGTTCAATGATTTCGATGCCCTGGAGCCCGCGCTTGCGGTGGGTGACGTAGCGGCGGTGATCACCGAGCCGGTGATGACCAACATCGGAATGGTGCTGCCAGCGCCGGGTTTTTTGGCGGCGCTGCGTGAACTCACGCGGCGCTACGACGTACCGCTGGTGATCGACGAAACCCACACCATTTCTTCGGGCCCCGCGGGCTACGCGCTTGGCGCCGGCCATGCGGGTACCGCCGGCGATGCGGGAGCGCAGGGCCTCGCGCCCGATTTCTGGGTCTGCGGCAAGGCCATCGCGGGCGGTCTGCCCTGCGCCGTATTCGGCTTCACCGCCGAGATCGAGTCGCGGATGCGCCGACTACTGCGAAACCGCGAGACGGGTCACTCCGGCATGGGGACCACGCTCGCGGCCAATCCGCTGGTCTTCGCTGCACTCGAGGCGGCGCTCGCGCATTTGCATACCGAGGCGACGCACGCGGCGATAGACGAGCGGGCGCGGTATCTGGAGCAGAGCCTGCGCAAAATCTTTGACGTGCGCGGGCTGGATTGGCATGTGTCGCGTGTCGGTGCGCGCCTCGAATTCGGCTTCGGTCCGGCGCCCCGCAACGGCAGCGAGGCCGAAGCGGCGATGCGGCCCGAGTATGAGCACGCACTGCACCTCTGGCTGCTCAATCGCGGCTTGCTGGTGACGCCGTTCCACAACATGATGCTGACCGCGCCGATGCTGCCGACAGCCGCGATCGATACGCTTTGCCACGAGATCGGAGCCTTCATCGATGCCACCTAGCGAAACTCCGGTAGCGTTCCTTAAAGAAAACAGCGATGTCGAGGCCGTACAGCTGTTCATCACCGATCCTTCGGGCGTGCCGCGTGGCAAGACCGCGAGTATCGGCGAACTGGAGCGGCTGTTCGCACATGGGCGACCGGTGGCCGGGTCCATTCTGGGTCTCGATATCACGGGCACGGACGTCGATGGCAGCGGGCTCGTTTGGGATACCGGCGATGCCGATCTCATCTGCAGACCGGTGCCCGGCACCCTGTCACGGGCGCCGTGGCTTGCGCGACCCACGGCGCAACTCATGCTCTCGATGTATGCCCTCGGCGGCACACCGGCGCCTGCCGATCCGCGCCACGTGCTTGCGCGCGCCATCGAGCGACTGCGCGCGCGTGGTCTGCGTCCCGTACTTGCCGTGGAGCTCGAATTTTACCTGCTGCGCGCTGGACAGCCTGCGGGCTCGATTGCGCGTGGCGAGGGCCGCATCGAGGCTTACGGACTCGCGCGGCTCGAGGAGCTCGCGCCCGTGTTCGACGAGGTGTACGCCGCGGCACGTCTGCAGGGTATTCCCGCCGAAACTTTGATGTCCGAGTATGCGCCCGGGCAGTTCGAGATCACCCTCACGCACCGCGACGATGCATTGCGCGCCGTCGATGAGGCGATTCTGCTAAAGAGATTGCTGCGGGGCGTGGCGGCCAAGCACGGTCTCGTGGCCACGTTCATGGCCAAGCCGTTCGTCGATCTCGCCGGCAGCGGCATGCATTTGCACGTCAGCCTCGCGGCGGCTGGCACTGACGCGGGCGCCTCAGGCGATTTGGCATCGCGCAATTCGACATCCGGCAATTTCTTTGCCAGCGACGATCTAGCGGGCACGCCGCTGATGCGTCAGGCCATCGCGGGCCTGAAGGCGACCATGGCCGAGAGCCTGCTGGTGTTCGCACCGAACGGCAATTCCTATCGGCGATTCCGTAGTCAAAGTTATGCGCCGATCGCCGCGAGTTGGGGCATCAACAACCGCTCGGTGTCCATTCGGGCGCCGTTGGGGCCGCCAGCGTCGCGTCACCTCGAGCATCGAATCGCCGGCGCCGATGCCAATCCCTATCTCGCCGCGGCAACCGTGCTGGCCGGTATCGAGCGCGGCATCGTCCATGAGCTCGACCCCGGGCCACCCGTCACCGGCAACGGTTACCGCGATCCTGCGGTCAAGCGCGAATTGCCGCAGACCTGGCAGGAGGCCATCGACCGCGCCGCCGCTTCGCAATTTTTGCGGGCGGCACTCGGTGCGGAGTTCCTCAAAATATTTCTTGCCATCAAGCGTCAGGAGTGCGATCGGTTCTCGGCCGAGGTGACGGATCTCGACCGATCGTGGTATCTACACAGCACATGAGCAGCGATGACCTCGAACACACTTCCACAGCCGCCCGCGCCGACGCGCGAGCGCGATTACTGAGTCACATCGATCTGCACGATTCGCCACAGGGCGAGGTTCAGGGCGGCGCCGGCGGCTACAGCGAAGAGGCCTTCGCCGAGCTCGGTCGACTGGTCGAGGCGCTCAAACCGCTCACGCCGATTGCCGCGCCCATGAACGCTCAAGAGCGCGTCGAGGGGCGCTGGGAAACTCTTTTTGCGCACTTTGGCGCTCGGCACTCGGCCTTCAAGGCGAAAGTGCACGAGTCCAACCTCAAGATTCAGAGCTTCAATCTGTTGCCGCCAATACCGGTGCGCATCGAGCGGATCTGCCAAGAAATCTCCCGTACCGGGGCCGCCTACAATAACGTCATCGACTTCGTGGCGATGGATGGTCGGACTCGCGGGCTGATCATCATGCATGGCCGCTACCGCGAGGAGGCCGACAATCGGCAGCGGTTTGCGGTCGATTTTTACCGTGTCGAACTGCGCCCGGCTCCCGGGGTTACCGAAGCCGACTTGCGGGCGGCCCTGGAGCTGCCCGCCGACATATCCCTGATCCACGAACTCACGCCGCCCCGGCTGCACTCGGACGTCGTTTATCTCGATGACGATCTGCGCATCAATGTCGGCAGTTTTGGCGGCTTGTACGTGCTGCGGCGCTCGACCGACAGGCCGGCGACCATTTGACACTGCACGAGAGTGGCGGCGGGACGGCCGAGTTTGTAACATCCCGGCCCCTTATGCGCACACATTACTGCGGACAGGTCAACGAGACCCTCATCGGCAGCACCGTCACGGTTGCAGGCTGGGTTCATCGGCGTCGTGATCACGGCGGCGTCATCTTCGTGGACCTGCGCGATCGCGAGGGGCTACTGCAGGTGGTCTGTGACCCCGACGCCGCCGAAGTCTTCGCCGAGGCCGAGAAACTGCGCAACGAATACGTCGTCAGCATCACCGGTTCGGTGCGTCCGCGCCCCGACGGCACGACCAATGCGAACCTCGCCTCGGGCAAAGTCGAGATGCTCGCGCGGCGCATCGAACTTTTGAACCGCTCGGAGTCCTTGCCGTTCCAGCTCGACGAGAATGTGTCTGAGGAAGTGCGATTGAAGTATCGCTACCTCGATCTGCGTCGCGACGTCATGAGTCAGCGCCTGCGGCAGCGTCATCAAATTACGCGCGCGATGCGCAATTACCTCGATGACGCGGGCTTCGTCGACATCGAAACGCCGATGCTGACCAAGGCCACGCCCGAAGGTGCGCGCGACTATCTCGTGCCGTCGCGCACGCACGCCGGTAAATTCTTTGCCTTGCCGCAGTCGCCGCAGATCTTCAAGCAGTTGCTGATGGTCGCGGGCTTCGATCGTTACTACCAGATCGTGCGCTGTTTCCGCGACGAGGATCTGCGTGCCGATCGCCAGCCCGACTTCACCCAGCTCGATATCGAAACCTCGTTCCTGTCGCAGGACGAGATCATGTCGATCATGGAAGGTCTGATCCGCCATATCTTCAAGACCGTCGGCAATGTCGAGCTGCCGGAGCCCTTTCCGCGCATGACCTATGCGGAGGCCATGCGCCGCTACGCGAGCGACAAGCCCGATCTGCGTATCCCGCTCGAACTCGTCGATGTCGCCGATCTGGTCGCGACCTGCGATTTTAAAGTATTCGCCGGGCCCGCGAAAGACCCGAACGGTCGAGTGGTCGCGCTGCGTGTGCCTGCGGGCGGCAAGCTGACCCGCAAAGAAATCGACGATTACACGGCCTATGTGGCGCGATACGGTGCGCGCGGGCTGGCGTACATCAAGGTCAATGAAATCGCCAAGGGCTGCGAGGGCCTGCAGTCGCCGATCATCAAGTTCCTGTCCGACGAGGCCGTGGCTAGGATCCTCGCGCGCAGCGGCGCACAGAACGACGACCTCATTTTCTTTGGTTCCGACAGCGCCAAAGTAGTCAACGACTCGATGGGCGCGCTGCGCCTGCGGATCGGTCATGACCTGAAGTTGCTGACGGGCGCCTGGGCCCCGTTGTGGGTGATCGACTTCCCCATGTTCGAGTTCGATGCCGACGATAAGCGCTGGGTGGCCATGCATCACCCGTTCACCTCACCAAAGAATCTCGACCCCGAAGCACTCAAGGCCGACCCGGGCAACGCCCTCGCCAAAGCCTATGACATGGTGCTCAATGGCTCCGAGATCGGCGGTGGCTCGGTGCGCATCTTCCGTCAGGATTTGCAGTCGACCGTATTCGATCTGCTCGGCATCGAAACCGAAGAAGCCCGGCGCAAGTTCGGCTTTTTGCTCGATGCCCTCAAGTACGGGGCGCCGCCGCATGGCGGTATCGCCTTCGGTCTCGACCGACTCGCCATGCTGATGTCGGGCGCCGACAGCATCCGCGACGTCATTGCATTCCCCAAAACGCAGACGGCTGCTTGCCCGCTCACCGACGCGCCGACGGAAGTCACCGAGCGTCAGTTGCGCGAGTTGCATATCCGCGCGCGCCAGCCGCCGCAGGCGACCAATCAGTGATTTACTTATCGAGCAAGGACTTCAGCTGATAGATTTTGTCGAGCGCCTCGCGGGGGCTCAAAGAATCCGGATTGATGGCGGCGATCGCAGCAGCGACAGTTTCGTTTTTGTCGGCAACGTCGGGCTCTGATTCCTCTTCGCTGGGGGTGCCGTCGATCGGCGCGCCGAAAAGCAGATTTCCCTGCGGGCCCGAGGACTGGCCGCCCAGCGCGGCCTGCGCCTCCAAGGCAGCGAGATATCGACGGGCCTCGGCGAGCACCTCGCACGGCATCCCGGCAAGTTTCGCCACCGCGAGTCCATAGCTTTTGCTGGCCGGCCCCGGTTTGACGGCATGCATGAAGACGATGCCTTGACGATGCTCGGTCGCGTCGAGGTGCACATTGAGTACGCCGGGAAGTTCTGCGGCGAGACCCGTCAGTTCAAAGTAATGGGTTGCGAACAAAGTAAATGCGCTCACTCTGCTTGCCAGATGTCGCGCCGTCGCCCACGCCAGTGACAGCCCGTCGAACGTGCTCGTGCCGCGACCAATCTCGTCCATCAGCACCAGACTTCGCGTGGTCGCGTTGTGCAGAATATTCGCGGCCTCGGTCATTTCGACCATGAACGTCGAGCGCCCGCCCGCGAGATCATCGCCTGAACCGATGCGCGTGAAAATCCGGTCGATCGACCCGATCACCGCCGACTCAGCCGGGACGTAACTGCCGATATGCGCCAGCAGCGTGATCAAGGCAACTTGGCGCATGTAGGTGCTTTTACCGCCCATGTTGGGACCGGTGATGACCAGCATCCGGGTCGCGGCATCGAGCGCAATATCATTCGGAACGAAGGGTTCCTGCAAAAACCGCTCGACGACCGGATGACGCCCAGCGCTGATGCGCAGCGCGGGTTGTGGCGTCAGCGTGGGCGCCGACCAGCGCAGGCTCACCGCGCGTTCGGCCAAGGCGCCGATGGCATCGAGTTCGGCGATCGCCGCTGCCGTGGACTGCAATGGCGCGAGCTGCGCACAAAGCTGCTCGAGCACGCCCTCGTATAGTTCTTTTTCGCGAGCCAGCGACTTGCCGCGCGCGCCGAGAACTTTGTCCTCGAAGCTCTTGAGTTCGGCGGTGATGAAACGCTCGGCATTTTTGACCGTTTGTCGCCGAATGTAATCCGCCGGGACGTTCTTGGCTTGGCTGCGCGCGATTTCAATAAAAAAGCCCTGTACGCGGTTGTAGCCGAGCTTCAGCTGCGGGAGCCCGGTTCGCGTGCGTTCGCGGGCCTCGAGTTCGAGCAGGAAAGTATCGGTATCGGTCGAAATTCGACGCAGCTCATCGAGCTCGACGTCGAAGCCGCTAGCGATGACATCGCCGTCACGCACCATGGCCGACGGCTCGCTCGCAATCGCCCGCTGCAGCAACGCGAGTTCGTCCGCATGCGCCAGCACCTGCTCGCCGAGGGCAGCAAGCAGCGGTGATTCGAGGGTAGCCAGCAGCGCGCGCAGCGCAGGCAGTGCGGCGAGCGAGAGCCGCAGGCCCGTCAGGTCGCGTGGCCTTGCCGAGCGCAAGGCGACCCGCGCCAGAATTCGCTCGATATCGCCGATCGGTTGTAGCGCCTCGCGCAGCGCCCGATATCTTTGGTCGGCGATCAGTTCGCCGACAGCAATATGCCGACCGCGTAATTCTTTGTGGTCGGTGATGGGTCGATTGACGAGCCGGCGCAGGGCGCGAGCGCCCATAGCCGTGACCGTGGTGTCGAGCAGGGCGACCAGCGTGGCATCCTCGCGGCCGCTCGGGCTGGAGTCGATCTCGAGGTTGCGCCGCGTTGCCGCATCGAGTTGTAGCGTCGTATCACGCTCTTCCACGCGCAACGCACGCAGATGCGGCAGCGCGGTGCGCTGCGTCTCGCGCACGAACTGCAACAGCGCACCCGCGGCACCGATGGCCAGCGGCAGGCGTTCGACACCGAAGCCACGCAGGTCGAGTGTGCCGAGCTGCTCGGTAAGCGTGCGCAGCGCCGACTCTTCTTCGAAGTGCCAAGGGGGCCGCGAGCGCCGCCGACGCGCGGGCAGCGCCGCGGCTAGTCCGCTTGCCGCAGGCGAATCCATCGAGGCTTGCTCGAGCGCCAGCAGCAAGCCTTCGGGCATCAACACTTCGGCAGGTTGCAGACGTTCGAGTTCGGCGGCGAGGGTCTGCGCGCCGCTGGTCTCGAGTACCGAGAAACGTCCTGCACCCAGATCGAGCCAGGCAAGACCAAAGCGTGTCTCGAGCGCCCGAGGGCCATCGGCACTCAACGGCAGAACGGCCGCCAGCAAGGTTTCGCGACGCTCATCGAGCAGCGCGGCATCCGTGACGGTGCCGGGCGTGACCACCCTGACCACCGCGCGCTCCACCGGTCCCTTGGCTTTCGCCGGATCACCGATTTGCTCGCAAATAGCCACCGACTCGCCCTTGCGGACGAGGCGCGCCAAATAATTGTCAGCGGCATGAAACGGCACGCCCGCCATCGGAATCGGAGCGCCCGCGGACTGGCCGCGCGCAGTCAGTGTGATGTCGAGCAGTTGCGCGGCGCGTCGCGCATCGTCGTAAAAGAGTTCATAGAAATCGCCCATCCGATAAAAGAGCAGGGCATCGGGATGCTGCGCCTTCAGTCGCAAATATTGCTGCATGACAGGCGTGTGGTCGGAAGCTGAGTTCATCGTCTGCCTTACGGGGCCGCGCAGCGGCGTCGGGGCGGCGAGTTTACCGTCCCTCGGCAGCGGCTCACCAACCCGGCTTGCCGAGCGGGCCCAGCAACCGTTGACGGCGCCGGGATCAGGCGGCTAAAACAGGCGAGCGGCGTCAGGGCTATCCAGCTATCCGGGGAGGCGAATATGAGCGCGAACTACCGAGCGTATTTTTTGATCGCGGTGATGGCATCCGTGGCATTCGGCGCAGGACTCACGGTCGCAGCGCCGGCGCAAACCGCTGCTGCGGGACCGGTACCTGTGCCCGTCCCCGCTGCACACGCCGCCCCCGCTGCAGGCGCCGTCCCCGCTGCAGATGCAGCCCCTGCGCCCGTCACCCCTGCCGCGATCGCAGTCAGTTTCATCGACCTGCAGGCTTTCGATGACGATCTCAACGAGCAGCTCGGCAAGGCGGGTGAGCAAGCGGTCGAGGTCGAGTTCTACTCGGCGGTTTCACCCAATCAAATTCCGCCGCGGGTGGAGCGACGACTCGCGGCGGTGCGCAGCGTGAAGGACCGCGATGCCGACATCGTGCTGGGGCGTGACGAGCAGGGCGCGGTATTCATCCGCAAGATCGTTTTCAAGAAGCGCCCGCCTGCCGAGACCTCGACGCCTAAGCAGGGGTAAGCATCATCGAACGTGACATTCGCCGATTGGCGAAGCGCCTCGCTGCGACCGGGCAGACGGTGGCCACCGCCGAATCGTGCACCGGTGGTTGGCTGGCAAAATGCCTGACTGATCTTCCCGGCAGTTCCAAATGGTTCGTGACCGGTTGGGTGTGTTACGGCAACGAGTCCAAGCAGCGCGATCTCGGCGTGCGCGCAGCGACCCTGCGTCAACAAGGCGCAGTCAGTGCGGCGGTGGTTACCGAACTTGCGCGCGGCGCTCTGCGACGCAGTGGTGCGCGGCATGCCATTGCGATCAGCGGTATTGCGGGTCCGGGTGGTGCGACACCCGGCAAGCCCGTAGGTACGGTGTGGTTTGCGTTCGCACGTCGACAAGGTCGTGGCGTGCATCTGCAGACCGTGGTGCGCCGCTTTCGCGGCGGCCGTCATGACGTTCGCCGCAAGGCCGTCATCTTCGCGCTGCGCGGTTTATACAGTAGTGCCAAAAGCGCGCCCCTGTATACCGCGTGAACGCGTCGTGAAATAAACGTATTTCCCTTGTTTTTCAGCGTTCCCCGCGGCGCTTGCTGTGGGATAATTTTCGCGCTCTCCGCTTCATCTTTTTTTCCTTTTCCTTTGTGGGGGATTCATGGACGACAACCGCAAGAAAGCCCTTTCCACCACCCTCGGCCAAATCGAAAAGCAATTTGGCAAAGGGTCGGTCATGCGTCTGGGCGACGCCTCTGCCGCATACGACGTCGAAGCCGTTTCGACGGGGTCGCTGGGCCTCGACATCGCGCTCGGCATCGGTGGCTTGCCGCGCGGCCGCGTCGTCGAGATCTACGGCCCCGAGTCCTCGGGCAAAACCACTCTCACGCTTGAGGTCATCGCCGAGATCCAGCGCAATGGCGGCACCGCAGCCTTCGTTGACGCCGAGCACGCCCTCGATCCTGTCTACGCCGAAAAGCTTGGTGTCAACGTCAACGATCTACTGGTCTCGCAGCCCGACACCGGCGAGCAGGCACTCGAAATCACCGACATGCTGGTGCGTTCAGGCGCTGTCGACATCGTCGTTGTCGACTCTGTCGCCGCACTGACCCCCAAGGCCGAAATCGAAGGCGAGATGGGCGAACTGCAAGTCGGTCTGCATGCGCGTCTCATGTCGCAGGCGCTGCGCAAGCTCACCGGCAACATCAAGCGTTCAAACGCCATCGTCATCTTCATCAACCAAATCCGCCTCAAGATCGGCGTGATGTTCGGCAACCCCGAAACCACCACCGGCGGCAACGCGCTCAAGTTCTACTCGTCGGTGCGTCTCGACATCCGCCGCATCGGCGCCATCAAGAACGGCGAAGAAGTGGTCGGCAACCAGACCCGCGTCAAGGTGGTCAAGAACAAGGTCGCCCCGCCGTTCCGCGAGGCCGAGTTCGAAATCATGTACGGCGAGGGTATTTCGCGCGAAGGCGAGATCATCGAACTCGGCGCCGCACAGAACATCATCGAAAAGTCGGGCGCTTGGTACTCCTACAAGGGTGAGCGCATCGGCCAGGGCAAGGAAAACGTTCGCGAGTTCCTCAAGAACAACGCCAAGATGGCCCGCGAGATTGAAGACCAGGTTCGCACCAAGTTGCTGGTGGTCAAGCCCCCACGCGGCGCGGCTGAAGCCGCCGAGTAAGCTTGGCGACAGAGTCTGACCCCCTCGAGTCGGCGCGCCGAGCGGCGCTTCTGCTGCTCGGCCGCCGCGACTTCGCTTCCTTCGAGTTGCGCGACAAGCTGCTGGCCAAGGGGCACTCGGCTGCGGTCGTCGATGACACCCTTGCCGCCCTGAAGAGTGAGCGGCTGCTCAATGACGGGCGTTTTCTAGA
>VGUP01000003.1 GCA_016874175.1 Gammaproteobacteria bacterium
CGGCGGCCACCGAACTCGCTCGCGCTACGCTGCAGGGCGCAGGGCGCATGGCCGAACCGGGCGCCGATCTTGCCGCGCTACGTGAATCAGTCACCTCAAAAGGTGGCACGACTGCTGCGGCGCTGGCATCTTTCAGCGATCAGGATCTCGAGCGCGTGGTCGCTGCAGCGGTCACCGCCGCGGTACATCGCGGCCGCGAACTCTCGAGCCAAGCTGCCGCAGGAGGCTGACGGTGCATCAGGTCGTGTTGTTTTTGGCCGAAACTTTCTTCTCACTGCTGCTCTACGTATTCCTGTTGCGAATATTGCTGCAATGGGCGCGCGCGAATTTCCGCAACCCCATCGCCGAAGCCATCGTCCGTTTGAGCAACTGGCTGATCATGCCCTTGCGACGGGTATCGCCTCCGATCGGGCGCATCGACACCGCCTCGTTGATCGCTGTGTACGCCGTGGCGCTGGCGCAAACCGCTGCACTCAGCGTGATTCTGGTGGGCACGCTGCCCGATGCGCTGCCTTGGCTGCTGGCGGCAGCCATCGAACTGCTGCGCTCGGCGTTGTGGCTCTATTTCTGGGCGATTTTCATCTACGCACTCGCCTCGATTATCGCTCCCGGGGTGCGCTCACCGCTGCAGGACTTACTCGAATCGGTATGCGAACCGGTGCTCGAGCGCATCCGCAGTGCTGTTCCTGCTATTGGTGGACTCGATCTGTCACCGATGTGGGCCGGTATCATCATTCAGGTGTTGTTGATCCTCATTCGCTGAGTCTTCGCCGTAGGTCGTGCGGTGCTGACGCAGCGCTGAAAAAAACCTGTTTTTTCCCTCAAATTTCGCAAAAAGTGTTTGCTACTGAACGCGTGTGTGCTATTTTTCGGTGTGTTTGGCAATGCGCAAACGAGCACAAAAACCCATAAATTCAGGAGTATTCCAAGATGGCGAAAAAGGGTGGTCCTCCGACCAAGTCGGAAATCCTCAACCAGATCGCGAAGGACACGTCCCTGTCACGCAAGAACGTGTCAGCGGTGTTCGAGTCCCTCAATGGCGTGATCAAGAAGAGCCTGCGTGCGAACGGTCTGTTCACGCTGCCTGGTCTTGCCAAGCTGAAGGTCGTCAAGAAGCCCGCCACCAAGGCGCGTGAGGGCGTCAACCCCTTCACCGGCGAGAAGATGATGTTCAAGGCGAAGCCGGCCTCAAAGAAGGTTCGTGCGATGCCGCTCAAGAATCTGAAGAACATGGTCAACTAATCATCCCTTTGAAAAGAGCTTGAAAAAAGGCCCGGGACGCATAGCGCCCCGGGCCTTTTTAGTGGCACTCCCGATAACGAAAGCATCAGCTAGGGTTGAATTCTTCGTCCTCTTCGTCCCAACCAAAGTTTTCGTCTACAGAATATATTTCCACACGCGGTGAACCGCCATCCCCTCCTGGGCCCATCCCTTTGATGCGCTCCCTCATCCGCTTCATACGCTGCTGTATACGATCATTCATCTGCTCGGGACTCAGCACGCTCTCAGCCTTTTTACGCTGGTCGGCGGTCAGCTCCTGCCATACCTTGCTGCGCAAGTTCGCGCTCTGCTGCACGAGGCGTGCACTCATCTCACCGATTTTTTTAGCGCATAACGCGCTTTCGCTCGCGTACTTCGCGTCGGACGGAGTCAGTTCACGCAGTCGTCGTGCCTCCGCTGCCATGTCGCGGGCGAGGTTACGCATCTCGGGGCGCAGGGTTGCCATGATCTCGGTGATCTTGCCGAGCTGCTGTGGCGTGAGATCGAGCGTCTTGACCATGCGCTCGACGCCTCTCGGATCGAGACCCAACGCTTCGATGATCCCACCCTGACCCATGCGACCCAAAACGCCGCGCATGACACCCCGACCATCCGGGCCTATTAGGTCTTCTGTTAGCATATCGTCGTTGCGAATAATGATGCGCCGCATTTCACGGCGTTCCGGACCGGGACCATCCATTCCCGGACCACCCATGCCAGGAACGGGTGGCGCAGGAGCGGGTGGCGGCGGCGGCATCTGGGCAAAGGCGACTGCTGAACCCACCAAGGCCAGCGCCGCTACGACACTCACGTATTTCATCGCCTTACTCCACGGAAAAAAGACCAACACATGGTCCCCGATTTCGACCCGCGCCATCCGACAAGTTTCCCAAAAGTTCCGCAAAGTTCTGCAAAGTTTGGTGGCCCGGGCTGACAAAACCGGCCATTCGTCGCACCATCGCGGCCGATGTCTGCCGGAATACTGATTGTTGACGACGATCGTGATCTCGCCTCAATGCTCGCCGAATTCCTTGGCAATGAGGGCTTTCAGGTCGTGACCGCTACCGAGGGCGGCGGCGCATTAGGGCTGATGGCGGAGCGTCCCTTTGATCTGGTCATCCTCGATGTCATGCTGCCAGGCAGCAGCGGTTTCGATGTGCTGCGCGAACTCCGCCGAAGAAAACCACGCCTGCCGGTGCTGATGTTGACAGCCCGCGGCGAGGCCATCGATCGAATTTTAGGCCTTGAACTCGGTGCCGATGATTACTTGCCAAAACCTTTCGACCCCCGCGAACTTGCCGCGCGGATTCGCGCGATCTTGCGGCGCGTAGCGACTGCAGGCGACCACTCGGCGAGTGCCGAGGACCCCGCCGAGAACCTGTTGATTGGCGCCCTGAAGCTGGACGTCCGTCGGCGCCGCGCCACCCTCGGTAGTACCACGCTCGAACTCACCGGTGCCGAATTTCGCGTGTTGCAGCAACTGGCCGCGTCGCGAGGCCAGCCAGTCGATCGTCGCCTGCTGACCGCACGAGCGCTCGGGCGCACACTCACGCTCTATGATCGAAGCATCGACACTCATGTCAGCAATCTGCGGCGCAAACTCGAGCGGCAGGGTCAAAGTGGGATCGAGATCCGCTCCGTCCGCGGCACCGGTTACGAGCTCATCGAGACCGCCTCGGTCTGATCCCTTGCCGAGCGCGGGCACATGAGGCGGCTAGCCACACGCATTTTCCTCGCATTCTTTGCAGCTCTGCTGCTCAACGGGCTCAGCGCCATCGGCCTGACTTCGTGGGTATTGTCGGTGCGGCAGGAGTCGGCTGACAAAGAATTGCTGGAGGCTGCACGCACTGCGGCGGACGCGCTCGCCAAGGGGGGGCGCGCCGCTCTGGTTGATTGGGCAAGGAATCGCAGCGCTGATCATTCGCATCAGCTCGAGATCCTGCTCATCGATGAACTCGGCACAGAGCTGCTCGGACGAAAAATCCCCGGCAGCGACTCCATTGCCCAAAGCGAAACCGACGAATATATAGACTACGATCTGCCGACCGTGCTGCTCGATCTGCCGCGATCGACGCCCATCCTCGTCAGCGCCGACGACGAACCCTTTCGCTTGCTACCCGTTCCACGACGTAGCGGCCCCGCAGCCTGGCGCGATGTGCCGTTGCAATTGCTGCTGCTGGCGCTGGCGGTGACCGGGCTCGTGAGTGTGCTGCTCGCGCGTTCGATCACCCGACCCGTTCGCGCCTTACAGCAGACGACCGAGTCGTTGACCGGCGGCGCCCTCGAGACCCGTGTGCCCGTGGCGGTGCGCAGGCGCCGCGACGAAATCGGCAGACTCGCCGTCTCGCTCGACATCATGGCTGAAAGACTTGGCAGCCTGCTTCGTGGTCAACGCCAGTTGCTGCGTGATGTGTCCCATGAAGTTCGATCTCCTCTCACAAGAATTCGGCTTGCCTCGGGTCTAATGGCGCAGCGTGATACTGCCGCGGCCAGTGCTGCAAACCGAATCGACGAAGAAATCGCCAGACTCGACGAACTGATCGACAAGATTCTCGATGTGTCGCGACTGGAGTCGGGTGCGATCGTCTTCGAACGTGAACCGCTGGAGCTATGCGGCCTGCTCGAAGGAATTCTCGTCGATGCCAACTTCGAAGCTGCAGAACTTGGCAAGACACTGGAGAGTCGACTGGACGATGGGCCGCTGAACCTGATCGGTGATCGATATTGGATCTCGGCTGCGATCGAGAACGTGGTGCGCAACGCCCTCAAGCATACGCCGCAGGGCTCGCAGGTTTTCGTGACCCTGGAGAGCGCCTGTCACGACGATGACAGCGTCGCCATCCTCGTTATCAGCGACACGGGTCACGGATTGGCAGAGCCGGAGCTCGCACGCATCTTCGAGCCTTTTTTCCGCGGCAGCAAAGATGGCGATGGTCACGCCGCCTCACCACGTGCAGCCGGATCAGGCTTGGGGCTCGCCATCGCGGCGCGGGTTGTTCGGGCACACGGCGGCAACATCCAGGCAACGAATCTTCGCGATGTCGAAGGCGTGGCGCAGGGTCTGCGCGTCATCCTAACGTGGCCCCTTGCGGCAGACACGGTTGCCCCATCCCGAGTTACAAGCGCACCCTGAGACCGGACTCAGCACTTTCGGATATGAGCTTGCCACGATGCATACGCGCCACCGCCGCCGCAATGGCAAGTCCGAGACCGGCGCCCGGCTGTCGCGAGGGGCGCGCGAGGCGAACGAAAGGTTTGACGGCTTGCTCGCGAGTTTAGGCCGGAATCCTCAGCCCGCGATCTTCGACGATGATCTCCGGACCCGTATCGTAAGAACCGGGGCGTACCGCGCGCGGCCTCGCTGTCGGCAGCGCACGCCGCAGCGAGCGACCGCCGCATGCGCATCGCCGGTGTGCGCAAATCGTGGGCGAGGCTCTCGGTGACCGTACGCATACCGGTGACCAGCGCTTCGTTTTGATCAAGCATTTCATTGAATGTTATGGTCAGGGCACCCATGGCGTCCAAGCGTTGTTGCGCAGGCGCGCGCGGCCATCTGTCCGCGCATGATTTGACGCGCGGTATCTGCTAACCCGCGCACGTACCCCAGAATGTAGCGATTGAGTATGAATCCGGTCCCGAGACCGATCAGGATGACAAGGATGATGATCCCGACCGCCACCCGGCCAAGAGCTTTGGCGATTTCGAAGCGAGCGGTGTCGGGTTGGGTAACGATGAAAATACTGCCGTCGGCGAGACGGGCGGATCTGACATAGGTATCGAGCCCATCGCCTTTCGGAATCCGGTACGCAGCCGAGTCTGCTTCGAGTGCCTGCTCGCTTGCGGGCACCTTGGCCAAATCACCAACGACCGCGTTACCATTCGGATCGAGCAGTACGAAGTAGCGTTTGTCGGGAATGGTCTCGTTGCTGATGCGGAAGGATGTAGGTAACGCAGCCCGATCCTCCGCGTTGTCCATTCGCGTGGTCAAAATGATGGCGCGCTCGAGCGACTGGAACAGCTCGCGATCGTGCACGGACATGATGCGCCACTGTAACCAGATGAAGCCGAGCACGAAGGCCACGACCATCATGCCGAGCGCAAACAGCGATGCCGTGAGTGCGCGGCGATCGAAAAGTACGGGAAGCATGTCCCAAGCATGCCACGCCGAGGATGAGAAGCCCAAATGAGTCAATTACTGCTGATCGAAAATGACGCCGAGACGGCGGCCGAGATCGTCGCTGCGACGCGCAACAGCGGACATCACATCAGTCACGTCATGGATGGCAAAACCCGGTTGGATCTCGCCCTTGCCGGTCACTTCGATGTCGTCGTGACCGATCGCATGCTGCCCGGGCTCGACGGCCTCGGTATCGTCAAAGCCTTGCGCGAATCCGGCAAGTCGATGCCCGTCATCATGCTCTCGGCACTCGACTCAGTCGACGAAAGGGTCAAGGGACTGCGTGCGGGCGGCGACGATTATCTCGGCTAGCCTTTTGCGACCGATGAATTGCTGGCGCGTATCGAATCATTGATTCGCCGACATCAACAGAGTGCGGTCACCTCGTTGCAGGTCGAAGATCTTCATCTTGATCTGCTTGATCGCACCGCGACGCGGGCCGGTCGAGCACTCGATCTCACGACCCGCGAGTTTCGACTCCTCGAATACTTTGTCCGCCACGCAGGTCAGATGGTCACTCGCACCATGCTGCTGCAGAGCGTCTGGGATATTCACTATGATCCGCAGACCAATGTGGTCGATGGGCACGTGAGCCGTCTGCGTCAGGAGGTCGATCGGGATGCCGAGCAGCCCTTGATCGTCACCGTGCGCAGCGTGGGCTATACGCTGCGCGGCTGAGTCGAGCGCGCCACGAACGCCGCCACGACATCGCGCAGCTCGTGTAGCCGAGCGTGGAAAAAATGGTCGGCCTCGGGCAGTCGGACCAAGCTTGACGCACCGCTCGCGCGTACCCACTGCTCGACCGCGTTCGCATCGACCATATCATCGCGATCACCCTGAATCACGAGCCAGGGACTCTGCGGTGGCGAAATCTTTGAAAAGTCCCAGCGGCTAACGGGCGGCGCCACCGTGACGAGCAGCGCTGGCGATACTGGTGCGCGCAGCGCGATCCATGCACCGAACGAAAAACCGCCCAGCCAAAGCGGCAAATCAGGCCAACGCTCACGTGCCCACTTGGCGAGCGCGATGACGTCATCGACTTCGCCGCGACCGTCGTCATGCACCCCCGCCGATGCGCCTACCCCGCGAAAATTGAAGCGAGTGACCACGGCACCGGCGGCCAAGAAAGCCTTGGCGACGGTGTGAATGACCTTGTTGGCCATCGAGCCACCGAACAACGGGTGGGGATGACAACAAATCGCCACCGCCACGGGCGTCCCCGACGGCGACTCGACCAAAGTTTCGATGTCGCCGGCCGCACCCGGAAACAGTATCCGTTCGACAGCGGTCACGCGGGTGGACCCACCGACTCAGGGTTGGCGATGGACGGTACCGTCTTTCATCACGAAGTTGACGCGACGCATCGCCGAAATATCGGCGAGTGGATCGCCGGACACGGCAACCAGGTCAGCAATTTTGCCAACCTGCACGCTGCCGAGACGGTCGTCGATCTCGAGAAACTTTGCAGCGACCGACGTTGCCGACTTGATGGCTTCGAGGGGTGGCATACCGGCCTCGACCATGAGGACGAATTCCCGCGCATTATCGCCATGCGCCGAAACACCCGTGTCGGTGCCGAAGACGATCTTTACGCCGGCTTCGTAAGCCTTGGCAAAAGTCCCCTGAATCTGCGGCCCGATCATCGCCGCCTTCGGTCGGACCAGCGCCGGAAAGAACCCGTCTTCTTTCGATCGATCGAACACCCAACGCCCCGCGGTGATGGTCGGCACGTAGCACGTGCCCCGCTCCTTCATGAGTGCGATGGTTTCGTCGTCCATGAAAGTGCCGTGCTCGATACTGTCGACACCCGCGCGTACGGCGCGCTTCATGCCCTCGGCGCCGTGGGCATGTGCGGCCACCTTGAAGCCGTAGTCGCGAGCGGTGGCGACGATGGTGCGGATTTCGTCTTCGGTGAATTGCGGATTCAGTCCGTTCTTTGCAATCGACAGCACGCCACCGGTCGCCGTGATCTTGATAAGGTCCGAGCCCTCTTTGTAGCGTTGACGAACGGTCTGGGCACCCTGCTCTGCGCCATTCACCACGCCGTCGACCGGACCGACGTTGCCGCCACCCAAAAAATCCGCCCAACCATTGGTGGGATCGGCGTGACCACCCGTGCTGGCGATCGACTTGCCCGCAGCAAAGATTCGCGGCCCGGTCACCTTGCCGGCGTTGATGGCATTGCGCAGCGCAATGCTGGCGAGAAAGCTGTCGCCGAGATCGCGCACCGTGGTGAAACCCGCCTGCAAGGTACGCGCCGCGTAGAGCACACCATCGAGTGCAACATCAGGACCGTCTTTTTTGAACCGATCGAGTTCGCTAGTCCGACTGTACTCGCTGGTCAGATGCACATGCATATCCATGAGTCCGGGCATCAGCGTCGACTTGCGCAGATCGATGACCGTGTCGCCAGCCGCGGGCTTGCGATAGCCCGACTCGATGCCGGTAATGCGACCTTGATCGACCACCACCGTACGCTCGGTCATGACCTGATCGCTGACACCGTCAATTACACGCCCGGCATGAATCAAGGTTGCCGCCTGCGCGCCGCTCGCGAGCACGGCCACCACACAAACGAATGTCGCACCGATGGTTCTGGTGATCATGACTAACCCCGCTCAGCGAATCGAAACCAGCTCGACGTCAAACACCAGCGTCGCCCCACCCGGAATCACTCCGCTCGCTCCGCGTACG
The DNA here is from genome assembly GCA_016874175.1 of Gammaproteobacteria bacterium. Lineage (GTDB taxonomy): Bacteria > Pseudomonadota > Gammaproteobacteria > Steroidobacterales > Steroidobacteraceae > UBA964. The sequence continues at coordinate 8,132 of VGUP01000003.1, forward strand.
CCGTATCCGAGTTCCGCGGGAATGACGAGGCGACGCTTGCCGCCCACTTTCATGCCCGCAACGCCGAGATCCCAGCCGCGGATTACCTTGCCGCCACCAACCGTGAACGAAAAGGTACTGCCGTGATCGCGCGAACTGTCGAAATTGCGACCCTTGCCCTCGGCTTTCGCCGGATCGTGCAACCAGCCGGTGTAGTGAACTTCAGCGGTCTGGCCATTGGTGACTTCGGGGCCCGCTCCAAGGGCCAGGTCTTCTTTGATCGGCTCTGACATCGCGGTCTCCTGCGCTTGAGTGTCCCCGCGATCAGACGCCGGCAACGGAGGAAGGTAGATTGCGGCCACCAGCACCATGGTGACGGCAACGATCAACGACCAGGCAACGGTTCTCATTTCTTTGACTCCGCAGCACTCTGAAAAGCCAGCGAGACCGAATTGATGCAGTAACGCAGTCCCGTAGGCTGCGGTCCATCTTCGAAAACATGCCCGAGGTGAGCATCGCAATTGGCGCAGACCACTTCGGTACGCACCATGCCGTAGCTGTTGTCACGATGCTCGCGTACCCGATCGCCGGCGAACGGCGTCCAAAAACTTGGCCAGCCGGAGCCCGAGTCGTATTTGGTATCCGAATGAAACAGTTCGTTGTCACAGCAGACGCAGGCGTACACCCCACGCTCTTTGTGATAGGTGTAGGCGCCCGTGAACGCGCGCTCTGTGCCCTTGTTGCAGGTTACTTCGAATGCCAGCGGCGAGAGCCGTGCGCGCAATTCTTCGGCGGTGGGAACGGGCTTGCTCATGGCCCGATTATGGCACGCCCCACGGCGGGTCAGCCTGATGCCATCAATTGCCCGAGCAACTTGTTGAGTCGGCGCACGAACTCACCCGGGTTCGCGACCACCCCCGACTCGGCCAATTTGGCCTGGTCGTACACCAGCAGCGCGAGTTCGCCGAACTCGTCTTCGGCAGCGGTCGCGTCGAGTCGCTTGATGAGCGGATGGCCGACGTTGATCTCGATTGCGGGCTTTGCCTCCGGCACGGCTTGCCCCGTCGCCGCGAGAATACGGCGCATTTGCGCACCCATATCGCCCTCATCGAGCACCAGAACGGCGGGGGAATCGGCGAGGCGGGAACTGACCTTTACCTCAGCAACGCGCTCATCGAGCGCATCCTTGATGCGCTTCAACAATTTCTTGTTTTCTTTAACGGCCTCTTCAGCGGCGGTCTTGTCGGCCGCGCCCTCGAGGGTGCCGAGCTCAAGATCGCCGCGCGCGACATCCTTGAAGCGCTTGCCTTCGAACTCGCGCACGTAGCCCATCATCCACTCATCGACACGATCAGCGAGCAACAGCACTTCGATGCCCTTGGCGCGCAACTGTTCGAGGTACGGACTGCCGCGTGCCGCAGCGATCGAATCGGCGATCAAATAATAAATGCGCTCCTGGCCGCTCTTCATCCGGGCCGCATAGTCGGCAAGAGTTGCCTTCGGCTCGTCGGACTCTTCGCGGGTGCTCGCGAAGCGCAGCAACGGCAGGATCTTGTCGCGGTTCGCGGCATCTTCGCCTGTACCTTCCTTCAGCACTGGGCCGAATTCTTTCCAGAAGGTCACATACTTTTCCGGCTCTTCTTTGGCGATGCGGGCGAGCAAATCGAGCGCGCGCTTGGTAAGCGCGGCGCGCATGCCCTCGACCTCGGCATCTTTCTGCAACAACTCGCGGGAAACGTTCAGGGGCATATCATTGGAATCGAGCACGCCGCGGAAAAAGCGCAGATACATCGGTAAAAACTGCTCGGCATCGTCCATGATGAAGACGCGCCGCACATACAGCTTCAGACCGCGCGAGGCGTCGCGCTGATAAAGGTCGAACGGGGCACGACCCGGCACGTACAGCAACGAGGTGTACTCGCGCTTGCCCTCGACCTTGTTGTGGCTCCAGGCGAGCGGCTCGGCAAAGTCGTGTGCGATGTGCTGATAAAACTCTTTGTATTCTTCGTCCTTGAGATCGCTACGCGGGCGCGTCCACAGCGCCTGCCCCTGGTTGGCAGGCTCCCAATCGAGACTCGCTTCGCCCTCCTTGCGTATCAGCACCAGAAAGGCGATGTGATCCGAGTAGCGTCGGACCAGCGAGCGCAGGCGCCAGCCATCAGCGAATTCTTTGGCTTCTTCCTTGAGGTGGAGCACCACCATCGTGCCGCGCTCGTCGCGGGCGGCCGGCTCGATGGTGAACTCACCGTCGGCCTTCGAAGCCCAGCGGATACCGGACGCCGCAGGCTCACCCGCTTTGCGCGAATAGACCTCGACCTCGTCGGCGACGATGAACGCCGAGTAGAAGCCCACGCCGAACTGGCCAATGAGCTTCGAATCCTTTTGCTGATCGCCAGTCAGGCGCTTGACGAAATCTGCCGTGCCCGACTTCGCGATGGTGCCGAGGTGGGCGATCGCCTCCTCGCGATTCATGCCGATGCCGTTGTCACGGATCGAGAGGGTGCGTTTGCCGGCATCGAAGTCGATCCAGACCTTAAGCTCGGATTCGCCAGCGAGCAAATCCGGCTGCGCCAATGCCAGAAAACGCAACTTGTCGTTGGCGTCCGAGGCATTGGAAATCAGCTCGCGCAGAAAAATCTCGCGGTGACTGTAGAGCGAATGGATCATGAGGCGCAGCAGTTCGCGCACCTCGGCCTGAAAACCGTGTTTCTCGGGGGCGGGAGCAGTACCCGCAGCAGTGGACTCGGTCATGGCAAATCTCCTCGGAACCCCAGACGGGTCTTGGGGTGCTAGCCGCCGATTTCAAGGGGCAGCGTCGAGAGTCGCCCGCGCAACGACGCACCAGGTCAGCTTGGCACAGGGTCGGCCTGGCACGAGGTCAGCCGGGAACTGGTCAGCTACGGACGATGCGATAGCAAGGTACGTAGGCGGCACCCGGCAGCTTCATGCGCTGCTGCGCCACGAACCCCGTCAGCAACTCATCGAGCATGGCCATGATGGCCGGGTCGCCCACCAGCTCGAACGGCCCATGGCGCTCGATCGCGCGGATGCCGTGCTCCTTCACGTTGCCGCTGACGATACCGGAGAACGCCCGGCGCAGATCCGCAGCCAATTGGTGCGCCGGCTGCTCACGATGCAAACGCAAAGTACGCATCGAGGCATGGGTGACTTCGAACGGACGCTGGAATTCCGGATCGATCCGCAGCAGCCAGTTGAAATTGAAGGAGTCCGAATGTTTCTTGCGATAGTCGCGCACCTCGTCGACACTGCGATCCATGATGCGCGCCACTTCGGCCTGATCTTCGATCACGATGCGGATGCGATCGAGGGCAGCCTCGCCAACGGTTTTGGCGAGGAAGTCACGAATTTTTTCGAAGTAGGCCGCACTCTTGCGCGGCCCGGTGAGCACCACCGGGAAGCGTTGTTCGGCGTTGGCCGGATCGAGCAGGATGCCGAGCAGATAAAAGATTTCTTCGGCCGTACCCACACCACCCGGAAAAACCACCAGGCCGTGCGCCACCCGCACGAAGGCCTCGAGACGCTTTTCGATATCCGGCATGATCACGAGATTATTGACGATCGGGTTCGGCGGCTCGGCGGCGATGATCCCGGGCTCGGTCAAACCGACGTAGCGGCCAGCGACGATGCGCTGCTTGGCATGGCCGATAGTTGCGCCTTTCATGGGGCCTTTCATGGCGCCAGGTCCGCATCCCGTACACACATCGAGCCCGCGCAGCCCGAGCTCGTAGCCGACGCGTTTGGTGTATTCGTACTCTTCGCGATTGATCGAATGTCCGCCCCAGCAGACGATCAGGTTCGGTCGCGATTTATGATCGAGCAAGCGGGCGTTGCGCAGGATGTGGAACACCGCATTGGTGATCGACTGTGGCCGTGCCAGATCGAAGCGACCACTATCGACAATTTCATTGGCGGTATAAACGATGTCACGCAACACTGCGAACAGTAATTCTTTAGTACCCTGGATCATCTGCCCGTCGACGAAGGCCATCGCCGGGGCGTTGCGAATCTCGAGCTTGACACCGAAAGCGTGCCGCAAGATCCGAATGTCGAAGTCGCGATAACGATCGAAGATTTCGCGAGCGTCGTCGGTATCGCTACCGGCATTGAGAACGGCGAGTGCACACTGCCGAAAAAGCGGATAGAGGCCACCCTGCCCGGTCGACAACAACTGCTCGATCTCGTCCTGCGACAGACTCTCGAGGGCGCCGCGCGGGGCGACGCGGGCGTCGACGACTTCGGGGATGACGATGCTGGTTTCCAAGAGGCACTCCGTGGTCGGCTTTGCGCAAGGATAGCCGGAGGGGATCAGGGGCGGATGTTGATCGGCGTACCGTCGGCCACCAGCATCCAGAATTCCATCATGTCGGCGTTGGTAAGGGCGATGCAACCATCGGTCCAGTCCTCGCGAGCGTAGTGCTCCGGGGGCCAGCGCGGCTCGTTGGGTAGCCCGTGGACCATGATGGCACCGCCAGGCTTGACGCCGGCTTTGCGTGCTCGCGCTACATCACGCGAGTCCGGATATGACACGCGTACCGAGAGGAAGAACTCGCTGCGCGGATTGCGCGTATCGAGAACATAGCGGCCCTCCGGGGTTCTGAAGTCGCCTTCCTGCTGCTTGTGGCCGATCGGGTTGAGGCCCAAAGAAATCCGGTAACTGCGCAGCAGTCTGGATTTCTGCCACAACTCGAGCCGACGCTGTGCCTTGTGCACAACGACCTCGGTCGCTGCGGGCAGCTGCGTCAGCGTCGCCCGCGCAGCCGTGGGCAGCAGCGCGAGCACACAGAGCAAAACGATGACCGCCCGCGTCATGCCGGGATCAAAGGCTGGAGTCGGTCGACACCGAAGGGCTCGGCGGCGGGCTGCGTGCCGCACGATCGGCCAGCGTGGCCGGGCGCTCATCGGGCAGTTGCAGCGTCCGTCCGCGCCGCAGCTTAGCAGAAGTCGACAAGCCGTTGAGCTCGGCCACCCGGTTCACGTTGTAACCGTACTTCCGCGCGATCTGCCGCAGCGTCTCGCCCCTCTTGACCCGATGTGTCCGCGGCCCTACCTGCGCGACGAATAACTGGTTAGCACCCACGCGTTGAATGAATTCGACCGTCGTCATTTTCTGCTCGGCGGGCAGGCGCAATCGATAGCCGCGGGGCACGAAGCGCGAGCCGGACCAGACGGGCGGTCGCAGTGCCGGGTTGAGCTCGCGCAGTTGCGCCATCGGCACACCTAGCGTTCGCTCGAGCTGCGAGGTAGCGGCGTATCCCGGCATTTCGACCTCGTGAAAACTCATCTCCGGTGCGCGGACTAACCCAGGAAAATAGCGCGTGGCGTTTTGATCGATGGTGAGCGCGGCGAGGAACGACGGGAAAAAGTTTCGCGATGCAAAACCGAAGGAGCGACTCTGATAGCGGCGCGCGATGATGGCGAAATCGTCGGTACCCATGGTCTCACGTGCCCGGCGCATGCCGGCAGGACCGTGGTTGTAGGCCGTGATCGCCAGCGGCCAGCTGCCGAGCAGCCGGTAATTGTTAAGCAACAGGCGCGCCGCCGCTTCAGTCGAGCGAAACGGATCGAGTCGCTCATCGACGATATCATCGACGCGCATGTAGAGCCGACCGGTCGAACGCATGAACTGCCACAGGCCGGAGGCACCGACCTTCGAGTACGCCGTCGGCGTAAACGACGACTCGACATGCGGCAGCGCAGCCAGCTCGGGCGGCAAACCGAGGCGTGAGAAGGTCGATGCAATGTGCGACTCCCAGGTTCCGGAGCGCACGATCCCGGCGCGAAAGCGGTCTGCCTGACCAAGCTGAAAACGCACTTCGTCGCGAGCTGCACGCAAACGCGCGGGCGTGGCCTCGCTCCCCCACAGCTCGATCACGCGCCGGGCATCGGCTGAAGCCTGCGTGAGATCGCTGTGCTCTAGCGCCTTCGCGGCCTCATCGAGAGCGCTGTTCCAGCGCTCGCGAGCTTGGGAGATTCGCTGGCGGCGCATGGCAGAACCGGACGGTCCCGCGGCGGTAAGATCGACAATTTCATAGACGACCGCGAGATTGCGCTCGTCGTGCATGAAGCCCTGCAGTGTGGTGATTTCGCTGTAGACGCGAATCCAGAAATCGACATCGCGCTGCAGTTCGGGGGGCCGCGGGATCTCCAGCGAGATGGCCGGGACCGCCGCCTGCTGCGCAGGCGCGACCGGCAGCAGGAAAAAGACTGTGACGAGAAGAGTGCTTGCTGTGGAAATTATCCGGCGCAAGGCCTCACCCGCACTTGGAATCGCCGCAGTTCAGGCAGGTCATGCAGCCGTCCATCATCACCACGGCCGCCGTGCTGCACTTCGAGCAAAGCTGCGCGCCCTCGGGGAAGTGCGACTTTGCGAACGCATCGGCCTGCTTGCTGCGGGCTTCGAACTCGGCACGCTTTTCGTCGACGAGCTTCTTTTGATGCTCGTCGAGCTCGGGTCGACCCATGAGGCCGATGGTCTGCAAGTGTTTCTCGATGACATAGCCGAGCTCGGCAATGATCGAGGGCATGAACTTGCCACCGGGCTGCCAATAGCCGCCGCGCGGATCGAACACAGCTTTCAATTCTTCGACCAGGAAAGTGACATCACCACCCTTGCGGAACACGGCGGAAATGATGCGCGTCAGGGCAACGATCCACTGATAGTGATCGAGGTTCTTCGAGTTGATGAACACCTCGAACGGACGTCGCTGTTCGTACTCGGTACCTTCGTTGAGGATGATGTCGTTGATGGTCACGTACATCGCGTGATCGGAGACCGGTGTCTTGATTTTGTAGGTCGAACCGATCAGCACCTCGGGGCGCTGCACTTCCTCTGTGAGTCTGACGACTTTGCCACCATGCGACGTCGTGCGCTCGGGAGCTGCGGCAGGAGCCGGCTCTGCACCCGGCTTCTGCACACGATATTTGGAGATCTTGCGATCGATCTTAATAGCGGCCATTTGCAACTGATCCTCAGAACTTGCCGTAGTAGCCTTCTTTCAAGGCGTCGTACAAATTTGCGGCGGTGTGTTTCTCGCCGTCGTATTCGATTTCCTCATCGCCCTTCACCGACACCTCGGAGCCGTCTTCGAGCGTGAACACGTAAGTGGTGTTCTTGAGGTCCTCTTCCTTGACGAGCACGCCCTGGAAAGCCTCTGGGTTGAAGCGGAAGGTCGTGCAACCCTTCAGCCCCTTCTCGTGGGCGTACAGGTAGATATCTTTGAAAGATTCGTACTTGAAGTCGGTCGGGACGTTCGCGGTCTTGGAGATCGAGGAGTCGATCCACTTCTGCGAGGCGGCCTGAATGTCGACGTGCTCGGTCGGCGTGATGTCGTCTGCCGTCGTGAAATAGTCGGGCAACTTCTCGGCCGGATTGGTCGAGTTCGGCATGGCCTTCGAGTTGATGAGCTCGCGGTACGCGAGCAGCTCGAAAGAGAACACGTCGACTTTTTCTTTGGACTTCTTGCCTTCGCGAATGACGTTGCGGAAATAGTGATGCGCGAACGAGGGCTCGATACCGTTGCTGGCATTGTTGGCGAGCGACAGCGAGATTGTGCCGGTCGGCGCAATCGAGGTGTGGTGGGTGAACCGCGCACCGACCAGCGCCAGCTGATCGACCAGCGCCGGCGCCACCGTCGCCACACGCTGCATATAGCGGCTGTAGCGTGCGTGCAGCACGCGTCCGGGGATCTTGCTGCCGACCTTCCAGCCATCGCGCGCCATCTCGGGACGCTTGCGCAGCATCTCGGCAGTGACCGTGAACTCTTCGTTCATGATCGGCGCGGGTCCTTTCTCGCGCGCGAGTTCGAGCGCCGCATCCCAGCCGGAAACCGCCATCTCTCGCGAGACGTCTTCGGTGAACTGCACGGACTCGGGCGAGCCGTACTTCATGCGCAGCAGCGCCATGGTGCTGCCGAGACCGAGGAAGCCCATGCCATGCCGGCGCTTACGCAGGATCTCGTTGCGCTGCCCCTCGAGCGGCAGTCCGTTGACCTCGACCACGTTGTCGAGCATGCGCGTGAATACTTTGACGACCTCGCGATACTCCGCCCAGTCGAACTCGATCTGCTCGGTGAAGGCGTTACGCACGAATCGCGTGAGGTTGACCGAACCCAGCAGGCACGAGCCATACGGCGGCAGCGGCTGTTCGCCGCAGGGGTTGGTGGCGCGGATGTTCTCGCACCACCAGTTGTTATTCATTTCATTGACGCGGTCGATGAGGATGAACCCAGGCTCCGCGAAATCGTAGGTGGACGACATGATGACGTCCCACATGCGTCGCGCCGGCAGCGTCTTGTAGATCTTGCAGGCGACGAGCCCACTTTCGCCGACCACGAAGTTCTCGGAATAAGGCCACTCGCGCCAGACGTATTTGCTCTCGTCAGCAAGGTCGGGCTTGTCGGTTTCGAATTCTTTGCGCAGCAGCGGGAAAGCGAGCTTCCACTCGCGGTCCTCGCGGACTGCCTGCATGAACTCGTCGGTGATCAGCAGCGACAGATTGAACTGACGCAGGCGGCCGTTCTCGCGCTTGGCGCGGATGAACTCCATGGCATCCGGGTGACCGACATCGAAGGTGCCCATTTGCGCGCCGCGACGACCGCCCGCCGACGACACCGTGAAGCACATCTTGTCGTAGATATCCATGAACGACAGCGGACCCGAGGTGTAGGCGCCGGCGCCCGAGACGTAGGCACCCCGCGGGCGCAGCGTCGAGAATTCGTAGCCGATACCGCAACCGGCTTTCAGCGTGAGACCCGCCTCGTGAACCTTGTTGAGGATGTCGTCCATCGAGTCGCGGATCGTCCCCGACACGGTACAATTGATGGTCGAGGTCGCCGGCTTATGCTCGAGCGCGCCCGCATTCGAGGTGATGCGGCCAGCGGGAATGGCCCCGCGACGCAACGCCCAAAGAAATCGCTCGTACCAATGCTCGCGCCGCGCGGTCGCTTCAACATCGGCGAGGGCGCGGGCGACACGCTGGTAGGTGTCGTCCATGGTTTTGTCGATGGGATCGCCACTCTTGGCAACGAGGCGATATTTTTTGCCCCAAATGTCCATCGACGCTTCCTGGAACGGAATACCGTCGACGTCTTTCGCCTCGAGTTTGACGACGCTGTTCATGCCTGTTTCGGGCCTCAAAATCCGATAAAAACAACCAATTCATAGAGGACGCCAATAACGAGAGGACCCAAGGCCGCCAGAGGCACCCACGGATACTTGTTCTCTTTCTTGGTGGTGGGCCGAATAACGACCACTTCCCCTGCCCCCGACTCCTTCATCTGCGCATTGAACCCGCACAAGATGTTGTGTCGACGGCGAGAGAGTAAGCACGCCTCCGGAGAGCGTCAAGGCTTAATCTGCTTTTCGGATACGCTTATTTAGTTCAGATAAATCATGTACTTATAAAAAATCGGGCTGTAAAAGTCTTGTCTGTCTGATGTCAACAGCCGAATGCTGGTTGTAGTTTGCAAGTACAAGATGTTGTGTTTCTGCTCCTTTCCACACAATGCGCACAAGTTATCCTCTTGAAAGCCGGGCCAAGATCCGCATATCCCCTCCCCCAAGCCGGAGATCACGCATGAAAGACGCGCGTGCCAACGCGACCCCTTACCGAGCGCTGTACCAAGCATTGCTCGGCGCGCTGCTCGCGGCCGTGTCTTTGCCGGTCACGGCACAAACCGTGGACGCCGCGGCCGAGCCCCGCACCGACGCCCTACGCAGCGATAGCATCCGCAGCAGTGATAGCGCGCGCTCCGTGGCGCCCATGCCCTCGCTCGCGCCCATGATCAAGCGAGTGTCACCGGCGGTCGTCAGCATCGGCATTCAAGGCGCGGTGCGCGAACAGGGTCGCAACCCGCTGTTCGACGACCCTTTCTTTCGACGCTTTTTCAACGTTCCGCCCGATTCGGGGGCACGCGAGCGGCCCTTCCAGTCGGCTGGCTCTGGGGTGATCGTCGATGGCAAACAGGGCTACATCATCACCAACGCGCATGTGGTCGAAAATGCGCGCGAAATCACCGTGACCCTGTCCGACCAACGACAGTTTCCGGCCAAGGTTGTCGGCACCGACCCACGCACCGACATCGCCGTCATCCAGATCAAATCGGGGAGCCTCGCGCAGGTCGTGCTTGGTGATTCCGATCGTCTCGAGCCCGGCGATTACGTCGCGGCCATCGGTAATCCCTTCGGACTGCAGCAGTCGGTGTCCTACGGCATCGTCAGTGCACTCGGCCGCTCCGGCATGAACCCCGATGGTTTCGAGAGCCTCATTCAGACCGATGCCTCGATCAACCCCGGCAATTCCGGCGGTGCGCTCGTCAACCTGCGTGGCGAACTGGTCGGCATCAACAACATGATTCTCTCGGGCAGCGGCGGCAACATCGGCATTGGTTTTGCCATCCCCGTGAACATGGCGCGCAGCGTCATGGACCAACTCATCAAATATGGCTCGGTCAAGCGCGGTCAGCTCGGCGTGACCATCGCCCCCGTCACGCCCGATATCGCCGAGGCCTTGGGCATCAGCACGGCCGGCGGCGCGCTCGTCACCCAGGTGCTCAAAGATTCCGCAGCGGCACGCGCCGGAATTCGCGCAGGCGACGTCGTCTCTTCCATCAACGGCCGCAGCGTCAAATCGGCGGCCGAGTTCCGCAACGCGATCGGCTTGCTGCGCGTCGGTGACAAGGTTGAGCTCTCGTTGCTGCGTGACGGTGAGTCGCGCAAATTGACCGCCGAGGTGGCCGACCCGGCCGCACAAACTCCGGCCGCTGCCGAGGGCAACGACAAAAACGTTCCCGAAGGCGGCCAGCATCGCGCCCTCGAAGGCGCACAACTCGAAGACAGCCCGGGCAGCAGCGGTGGCGATAACCGTGGCAACGGCGCCGGCGTGCTGGTGCGCGCAGTGGCCGCAGGTAGCCCGGCTGCGAACGCGGGCCTGCGCGCCAACGATCTGATCGTCGCCGCGAATGGCACGCGGATCACCAACCGCAGCGATCTCAGCAATGCTTGGCGGGCCACCAGCAATCGCGGCGGCAGCACACTTGTGCTGCAGGTCAGGCGCGCTGGCGAAACGACCATCATCCTGCTGCGCTGACCAACGCGTGCGACCGCTCGAAATAACTTTGGTGGGTGGTACCGGCTTTGTCGGCAGTGCCCTCGCCGCGCGCCTTGCTGCCGAAGGTCATCGGCTGCGACTGCCCACTCGCGATCCGCGCGCGGTGCGGCAGCTTTCGGTGCTGCCCAACGCGGAACGCAAGCGCATCGATGTGCACGATCCGGTCGCGCTACGCGATGTGGTCGCCGGCAGCGATGTCGTCGTCAACCTGGTCGGCATCCTCAATGAAAAAGGCTCTTCGGGAGCAGGCTTCACCCGCGCCCATGCCGAACTCACGCGCAAAGTAATCGCCGCCTGCATCGAGAGCGGCGTCCCGCGCTATCTGCACATGAGCGCACTCGGGGCGGACGAAAACGGTCCGAGTCATTACCTGCGATCAAAGGGGGTCGCCGAGCGCCACGTGCGCGCCGCACCAAGCTCGCTCGACTGGACGATCTTCCGCCCCTCGGTAATCTTTGGTCGCGGCGACTCGCTGCTCAACCGCTTCGCGTCCCTGCTGGCGCTGAGCGGCGGCATCCTGCCGCTGGCGCGCGCTCAGGCGCGCTTCGCCCCGGTATGGGTCGAGGATGTGGTGTCGGCGTTCATGCTCGCTCTGCGGGGCGGAGCCACGAGCCACGAGTCCTACGATCTTTGCGGCCCCAAGGTCATGACCTTAGCGGACCTCGTGCGTCTCACGGGCGAGGTCGCGGGTACCGGCGCACGTGTGATCCCGCTTCCGGATGCCATCGGTCGCGTACAGGCCTTCGTCATGGATTTCGTGCCTGGCAAGCCCTTCTCCACGGATAACTATCGTTCCCTGAGGGTCGACAACGTTTGTCGCGACAACGGGTTCGACCGTCTGGGGATCACCCCGAGCTCGCTCGCCAGCATCGCCCCCACCTACCTCGGTCGTCGCTCGCGTTAACATCGGCGGGTGAATACCTATCTGGTCGGGGGTGCAGTGCGCGATAGGCTGCTCGGTCGCCCGGTCGCCGAACGCGACTGGGTGGTCGTCGGCGCGACGCCGGCCGACCTCGAAGCGCGCGGTTTTCTGCCCGTCGGAAAAGATTTTCCAGTGTTTTTGCACCCGCAAACTCTCGAGGAATACGCGCTCGCCCGTCTCGAGCGCAAGATTGCGCCAGGCTATCGCGGTTTCACCACGCTGTTTTCGCCCGAGGTCACCCTCGAACAGGATCTCGCGCGACGTGACCTGACCATCAACGCCATGGCGCAAGATGCCGCCGGCAATATCTTTGATCCGTTCGGCGGGCGCGCCGATCTCGAGCGTCGCCTGCTGCGACATGTCTCGCCAGCCTTCGCTGAAGACCCTGTGCGTATCCTGCGCGTTGCACGTTTTCTGGCACGATTTGCCCCGCTGGGCTTCACGATCGCCGCCGACACCTTCGCCCTGATGCGCCGCATGGTGGAGGCCGGCGAGGCCGATGCGCTCGTGCCCGAGCGCGTCTGGCGCGAACTGGCGCGTGCGCTTGATGAGCCCTCGCCGCGTTCGGCTATCGATGCGCTGCGCGAATGCGGCGCCCTGCGCGTGGTACTGCCCGAGCTCGACGCCCTGTTCGGCGTGCCGCAACGGCCGGAGTGGCACCCCGAAGTCGACACCGGCGAACACATCATGCTCGCCCTGCAGATAGCGGCGATGCGCGACGCCCCGCAAGCGGTGCGCTTCGCCGTCTTGGTCCATGATCTTGGCAAGGCGCTGACCCCGCGTGCGGAATGGCCACGGCATCATGCTCACGGAACGCTCGGTCTGCCGGCGATCGAAGCGCTGTGCGCGCGCCTGCGAGTGCCGCAGGAGCACCGCGAACTCGGTTTGCTCGCCAGCCGCTTTCACACGTACGTGCATCGCGGTCTCGAGCTGCGCACCTCGACGCTGCTCGAGTTACTCGAACATGCCGATGCCTTTCGCCGACCCGAACGCTTCAAAGAATTCTTGGAAGCCTGCGAGTGCGACGCCCGCGGTCGAGGCGGACTCGCCGATGCTCCCTACCCGCAGCGCGCCCGAGTCGAGCAGGCTTTCGCCGCCGCGCGCGCAGTGGCACTGAGTGCCGACGAACGCGCTGACCTCGCCGGCGCAGCCATCGGCGAGCGACTGCGCAGCAAACGGCTCGCGGCCCTCAACATTGCGGTGCCCTAAAGAGACGAGCGCAGATCCTGCAGGCTGAACGCCGGGTCGAGCACCGGCGCGGCTGGCGCGCCGGGCACTTTGTTAGGCGCCATGCCGAAAGCCTGATCGGCTACGGCTACCTCGCGCGTCAGCAGCATGAACTTCACGGCCTCGCCCATTTCGCCCGGCAGCAGCAGCGTACGCGCGCCACGCGCAAGCGCGATGTGTCGCGGATCGGTGGGGTCGAGCCCCGCCGTGGCTGATGCCAATTGCTGATCGATACCGGCACCCAAAAGAAATCCGGCCTGTGTCGTGAACCCGGAAATTTGGAAACCCGCCTGCGTCGCGGCCTCGGCAACTGCCGTGAAATCGACCCAGGCCGTGATGTCGCAGAGCCCCGGATAAATGAAGGGATCACCGTGCGCCTGGTGCCGATAGTGACAGCGCAAGCTGCCCGCCATGCGCTGCGGATGCAGCAGTTGTCCACGCGGCAAACCGTAATCCGCGATCAGCACGGCGCCGCGCGTCATGGCCACCGCGAGCGCCGCAAACCACGCTGCCAGCGACGGCTGCCACTCACCGCAATAGCCTTCAGGTAATCGGTCACCGATGGCCACTTTTTCCTTGGCATCTTTTTCTTTGAATAGTCGGGCCGCCGTCATGCGGAAGTCATCGTCGTCGGCGCAAGCGCCATCGGCGGGTCGCATGCGCCACTCGAAACGCGCTGCCGAGAGCCCGCCCGGAGCGAGCCCAACGCCCAATCGCCACAGTTCGCCACCACGCACCACGAAGCGCTCGCAGGGCAGCGCATCTAGGATTTCATTGGCGAAAACTACCCCTGCGAAATCTTTGGGCAAAGAATCGAGCCAATCCAGCTTGACCTTGCCGGCTGCTGTACTCGCCAAAAGTCGCTGCTGGCGCTCGCGCAGATCAGCGCTGACCTCGAGCAGCCGGTAATGCTGCGGCGGCGGATCGCCGCTCGACAGCACGCCGAGCGCCTCGGCTGCAAATTGGCCAGTGCCCGGACCGAATTCGAGCACTTCTTGCGCCTCCTGCCGGACAAGCCAGTCAATGAATCGGTGCGCACAGCAACGCGCAAACAGCGGCGAAATCATCGGCGCAGTCACAAAGTCGCCCGCAGCACCGAATTTGCTGGCCCCGGCGCTGTAGTAACCCAGGCCCGGCGCGTACAGCGCGAGCTGCATGTACTCGGCAAACGACAACCACCCGCCCGCCGCTGCCATGCGCTCGGCGATGTACTCGGTAAGCCGCCGGGAATGCGCGAGCGCGTCGACTTCAGGCGGGGGCAGCGTTACGCGCTCGGTTGTGAGACTCATCGCGTCTTAGCCACGCAAGCCGCGGCTGCGCAGGTGGGGTAACCCGCAGGATTCTGGGTCGTGCCGCGAGTCTCGGTCATAATACGCTCGCCATGACGCTCGACACTTCCCTGCAGCCCCCCGTCAGACCCGACCAGCCGCTTGCCGGCAAGGTTGCGTTGATCACGGGAGGCGCACGTCGGGTCGGCGCAGAGATCGCTCGCGTGCTGCATGGCGCCGGTGCCGACATCGTCGTGCACTATCAAAATTCTGCGCGTTACGCCGCGGCCTTGGTGAAGAGCCTGGAAGAGACACGCGCCGGCAGCGCCGCCAGCATCCACGCCGACTTGCTCGAGACCGCAAGACTCGGCGAACTCGTGAGCTTTACGCTGCAGCGTTTTTCGCGTCTCGACATCCTCGTCAACAATGCCTCGACGTTCTACCCGACGCCGGTCGGCGAGATCACCGAAAATCATTGGGACGATCTGGTGGGCTCGAACCTCAAAGCCCCGCTTTTTCTGTCGCAGGCCGCGGCGCCCGCGCTGCGCTTGTCGCAGGGTCTTGTTTTGAACATCGTCGACATTCACGGCATGCGGCCGCTGCGTCGCTACCCGGTGTACGGTGTCGCAAAAGCGGGGCTCATCATGCTCACCCGCTCGCTCGCTCGCGAGCTCGGCCCGCAGGTGCGCGTCAACGCCATCGCGCCGGGTCCGGTGATGTGGCCCCACGATGGCGTCGCCGATACCGCACTGCAACAAAAAATCGTCGGCCGAACCCTGCTCAAGCGCACCGGCTCGGCGCTCGACATCGCGCGTACTGCGCTTTTCTTTGCTGCCGACGCGCCCTACATCACAGGGCAGATCATGCCGGTCGACGGCGGTCGCAGCGTCGCCTGGTAATTGCGAAGCGCAGCAGCGCTTCACCCCGCCTCCGCTGACCCGCGGTCGGCGAGCCCGAGAGCAACGCGCGTCATGGCGTGTGCGGCGTGGTCGAACCGCGCCCATAGCGCCGCGATGGTTTCGCCCGCCGTCGGATGCACATGCTCTCCCGCGATGTCCGCCAGCGGCCCCAACATGTACGGCCGGCGCAAAAGATCCGGCCTAGGCAGCACGAGACCCGGTCGCTCGGTGATGAGATCGCCGTACAGCAGGATGTCGAGATCCATGCGGCGCGGCGCCCACTTCGGCGCATCGCGCGTGCGACCGCAAAGACCCTCGATGCGCTGCAATTCATTGATGACCTCATCGACGCTGCACGGGGTGTCGAAACCCGCGACGTAATTGATGAAATCCTCACCCTCGAAACCGACGGCGGCATTGCGATAAGCCGGCGAGAAATCGACCTTGCCGAAAGAGCGCTGCAACTCTTGCGCCGCCAGACGCAGGTTGCACACGGCATCGACGTTGCTGCCCGCAGCGACGTATACTCGAGTCATGACGCGACGATCCGCTGCAGACCGCCGACCTGCAGATTGCTCGACCGTTCGCTCACGAAGCAGCGGCAAGATCGGCGCGGGTACGCTCGATGGCGACGCCCACGTCGCGCGAGCCGCGGATCGCACCCGGTTTATTCACCGAGAGCCGCACCCACTCGATGCCGAATTCTTTGAGGATCATCATCGCCATGCGATGCGCCATCGTCTCGACCAGCATGAATTCGGACGACTCGACGAAGCCGATGACGCGCTTGGCGACGCTCTTGTAATCGAGCGTATCGACGACATCGTCGTTGACCGCGGCACGCGCGCAGTCGACCGGCAGCTCAAGATCGATCTGTACGCGCTGCTTGATACGGCGCTCCCAATCGATGAAACCGATGATGCACTCGACCTCCAATCCGCGAAGGAAGATCGTGTCGCCTCTTTTGCTCGTCATCTGCTCAAAACTCCTGCTTGACCTGCTCTCGGTAACCCGCCTCGCGCTGCTGGCCCGGCGGTCGCAGCGTATCGAGTGGCCACTGCGCTCGCGCGCGAATCCCCAGCCCGTCCCGCTCACCGGCGCTCAGCCGCGCCTCGCCGGCGACCGCAATCATGGCCGCGTTATCGGTACAAAACTCGAGGCGCGGATAGTACACGCGCACGCCGACCCGGGCCGCTGCTGCATCGAGCCGTTCACGCAAACGACGATTGGCACTCACGCCACCCGAAACCACGAGCGCATCGAGACCCGTCGCCGACATGGCGCACAAACTCTTGGCCACCAGGGTGTCGACCACCGCTTCTTGCAGCGCATGCGCGATGTCGGCACGCTCCTGATCGACCACCTCCGCAGGCAGCGCACGCACCGCGTGCAGCACGGCGGTCTTCAGCCCCGAGAAACTGAACTCGAGCCCGGGCCGATCGAGCATGGGGCGCGGAAATTCATGTCGCTTCGCGCGACCGCGCTCGGCCAAGCGCGCAAGATGTGGACCACCCGGATAAGGCAATCCCAGCAATTTCGCGCTCTTGTCAAAGGCTTCGCCTGCGGCGTCGTCACGCGTTTCACCAAGCAGCGTGTAGCGACCGATACCCGCGCATTCGATGAGCATGGTGTGTCCACCCGACACCAACAGCGCGACATGCGGATACGGCGGCGGCTCGGGCTCGAGCAAGGGCGCAAGCAGGTGGCCCTCGAGGTGATGCACGCCGATGGTCGGCACACCCCAAGCCTGCGCGAGCGATCGCGCGAGCGCAGCACCCGTGAGCAACGCACCGATGAGACCAGGTCCTGCGGTGTAAGCGATACCGTCGATTTTGGCCGCGGAATCCTCGCCCGCCGCCTGCGCTAGCACGCGCTCGACGATCGGCAGCAAGCGTTGCACGTGATCGCGCGACGCCAGTTCGGGCACGACACCGCCATAGATTTGATGCAAATCGATTTGCGAGAACACCTCGTGCGCAAGCAAGCCGCGACCGGTTTCGTAGACCGCGGCCGCCGATTCGTCGCAGGAAGATTCGATCGCCAAGATACGCATGGATGACTCGGAATTTTGCCTTTTGCCTAGAGGCTCATTAGAATCCCCGCCCCTGTTACCGCAGGGCGCGATAGGAATTCCCTACTAATCAAGGGGTTGAGGTTTCGATGCCGAGCGTTCGTGTTCGTGAAAATGAGTATTTCGACGCTGCCCTGCGTCGCTTCAAGCGCGCCTGCGAGAAAGCCGGTGTGCTCACCGAGCTCCGCCGCCGCGAATTCTACGAAAAACCGACGCAAGAGCGTAAGCGCAAAAAGGCGGCCGCCGTGAAGCGGCACCAGAAGCGCTCTTCGCCGCGGATCAGCGCGCCCCGCGCCCGCTGATTCAGCTCGTAGATCCGCAGAGGCCCACGATGTCGCTCAAAAAGCGCATCACTCAGGATATGAAGGACGCGATGCGCTCCGGTAACAAGGAGCGTCTCGCGACTATTCGCATGCTGCGGGCTGCGATCAAGCAGCGCGAAGTCGATGAGCGCATCACGCTCGACGACGCGCAGGTGCTTGCGGCCATCGAAAAGATGATCAAGCAGCGCAAAGAAGCCATCAGCCAGTTCGAAGCGGGCGGACGCGCGGATCTCGCCGAAAAAGAAGCCGCCGAGATCAAGCAGCTGCAGGCTTATTTGCCGCAGCAACTCTCGTCCGCCGAACTTGAAGCCCTGATTGTGGCTGCGGTCGCCGAAACCGGTGCCGCCAACATCAAAGACATGGGCAAAGTGATGGGCCTCGTCAAAACCCGCGCCGCAGGCCGTGCCGATATGGGCGCCGTCAGCGCTCTCATCAAAGCGAAGCTCGGCGGCAGCTGATCCAACCCCGTATCCTTGTCGCCCATGAGCGGGCGCAACACCGGGCGCATTCCCCAGAATTTCATCGACGATCTGGTCGGTCGTACAGACATCGTCGAACTCATCGGCGCGCGGGTGCCGCTGAAAAAAGCAGGGCGCGAGTTCCGCGCTTGTTGCCCGTTTCACGATGAAAAAACGCCGTCGTTCTGGGTCAGCCCGGACAAGCAGTTCTATCACTGCTTCGGCTGCGGCGCGCACGGCACCGCGCTTGGCTTCCTGATCAACTACGACCGGCTGAGCTTTCCGGAAGCGGTCGAAGAACTGGCCGCGCGCGCCGGCGTCGAAGTGCCGCGCGAAGCCCGCGCCGACGACGGTCGCAGTCGCGACGAAGGCGATCTCGCCGAGCTGATGGGTGAAGTCGCCAAGTACTGGGCGGGCAAACTCAAGGCCGACGCGCGCGCCTCGCGCTATCTGTCCGAGCGCGGTCTGACCGCCGACACTATTCAAAAATTTGGTATCGGATATTCGGCCAATTCATGGAATGACACCCTTAATCGTTTCGCTAATGATTCAAAAAAGCGCGAAGCGCTCCTCGCCTGCGGCCTTGTGATCGAACGCGAGGGCAGTGCCGGTCGCGATGGCGACCGCTACTACGACCGCTTTCGCGATCGCGTGATGTTCCCGATTCGCGATGCGCGCGGACGGGTGATCGCCTTCGGCGGCCGCATCATCGATCAGGGCGAGCCTAAGTACCTCAACTCCCCCGAAACCACGCTGTTCCACAAGGGCCGCGAGTTGTACGGGCTGTACGAAGTCCGACGAAGCCGTGCGCCGCTGCGCCGGCTGATGGTGGTCGAGGGCTACATGGATGTCGTACGCCTGCATCAGGCGGATATTTCCTACGCCGTGGCCACGCTCGGCACTGCGACCACGCCCGAGCATTTGAAGCGCGCCTTTCGGCTGGTCAGCGAAGTGGTCTTCGCCTTCGATGGCGATCGTGCGGGGCGCGCTGCGGCTTGGCGGGCGCTCAACAATTCTTTGGCCGAGATCCGCGAAGGGCGGCAACTCAAATTTTTGTTCCTGCCCGATGGCCACGACCCCGATACCTTGGTTGGCGAAGAGGGTCGCGAGGCTTTCGAAGCGCGACTCGATGGCGCGCTGCCGCTCTCGGAATATCTGGTGCAAGAACTCGCGACGCAGGTCGATCTGGCCTATGCCGACGGCCGCGCACGCTTCGCGGAACTCGCGCGGCCACTCGTCAGCAAAATCCCCGAGGGCGTTTATCGGGAACTTTTGGTCGAACGCCTCGCCGAGGCCATCCGCCTGCCCGCCTCGCGCCTGCGTGATCTGTGGGCGAACGCGGCAACCGAAACCAGCCGTGGCCCGCGCGCACCGAGCACATCGCGCCTGCAAAACGCGGACGGTCGTGGCGGCACCGGTGGCAGCAAGTCGTCGGCGACGGCGGGCCGCGGCGGTCTGATGCGACAAGCGGTGCTGGCGCTCGTGCATCACCCGAAGGTGGCGACTCGACTGCAAGACGCCGATCTCGCCACGCTCACGGGGCTCGATGAACCCGGCGCCGACATCCTCCGCGCGCTGATCGCCGATCTGCGCGAACAACCCTGTGCGAGCACCGGGCAGCTGCTCGAACGCTGGCGCGAACGGCCGGAGGCCGAGCGATTCGCGCGTCTTGCGGCCGTCGAGTCGCTGATCCCCGGCGACGAAGCCGCCTTGCAGGAGCTGCGCAACGCCCTGGCACGCATGCACGACGAACAGCGGCGGCGACGCTTCGACGCCCTGCTCGAACGCGAAAAGTCTGTGGGGCTGTCAGCCGACGAACGCACGGAACTGCAACAGCTGATGACGAGTCGAATCGGCGGTTCGACCAGCCCCGATCGCCGCTGACTAGACGGGTTGGCGCTGTTCAGAAACAGCGTTTTCGCGTACACTTCCCGGCTGGCTTCCCCCGGCACGGGCAACGCCCGACAAACACCCATGAGCAAGAAAACCAAGGCTACTTCTGGCAAGAAACCCGCGCGCCCAGCTGCCGCCCGCAAGGCGGCACCGGTGGCCAAGCCTGTTGCCAAGTCGGCGGCAAAGGCCGCCAAGCCAGTCGCCCCGAAGCCCGCTGCAGCCGCCAAGCCTGCTGCCACCAAACCGGCACAGAAGTCTGCCGTCGCTGTTGCCAAGGCCCCGGCGCCCAAGGCCGCGGTAGCAGCGAAACCCGCCTCAGCCAAGGCGCCAGCGCAAAAGGCGGCCGCCAAACCAGCCGCGCCTGCCAAAGCCGCTACGTCAACCAAAGCCGCTGCGCCGGCCAAAGCCACTGCGCCGGCCAAAGCCACTGCGCCGGCCAAAGCCACTGCGCCGGCCAAAGCCACTGCGCCGGCCAAGCCCGAGGCCAAACCGACCGCACTATCGACGCCGGCACCCGCTGCAGCACCTGCAGCGACCGCAGCCGCAGCGACCGCTGCAGCAACCAAGCCGTCGAAGTCCAAGGCCACCAAAGCAGCCAACAACGAAGGCAGCAAGGTCCAGGCCATGCCCGAGCGGCGCCCGCTCGCGCTGCCCGAAGAGCGTCGGTCACAGCTCAAGCAGCTGATCGCGCTCGGCAAGGAGCAGAGCTACCTCACCTACTCGCAGGTCAACGATTACCTGCCTTCCGAGATCGTCGATCCCGAACAGATCGAAGAAATCGTCAACACCATCAACGATATGGGCATCCCGGTGTACGAAAAAGCACCGGAGAGCGAGTCCATCCTCGCGCCCGAGACCACCGCGCCCTCGGATGAAGAGGCGATCGAAGAGGCGGCGGCGGCGCTCGCCGCGCTCGATGCCGAATTGGGCCGTACTACCGACCCGGTGCGCATGTACATGCGCGAAATGGGCACGGTTGAACTGCTGACGCGTGAAGGCGAAATCAGCATCGCCAAGCGCATCGAAGAAGGTCTCGACTCGGTACGTACGCAAATCTCGCTGTACCCGCCAACGTACGGGTTCATCTTCCGCGCATACGAAAATGTGAGAGCCGGTACCGGTCGCCTCGCCGACATCATCGTCGGCTTCATCGACCCGAACGCCCCTGACGTCATCGCCCAGCCACAGACCCCGACCAAAGTTGAAGCGGCGGCGCCTGTAGAGTCCGAGGAAGAATCCGACTCCGGTGACGATAGCGAAGAGACCGTCGACACTGGTCCCGATCCGGTCGAGACCGCCGAGCGCTTTGCGTCGCTGCAAAAGCTGCGCGCACAAATGCTCAATTCCCTTGCCAAAATCGGCATAGAAGACCCAAAGACACAGAAGATCCGCAAGAAACTCGCGGCTGAGTTCATGGAACTCAAGCTGTCGCCGAAGATGTTCGAGGCGCTGATCGATAACCTGCGCGCACACGTCAATGAAATACGCCAGCTCGAGCGCGACATCATGGTGATCGCCATCCGCGATGCCGGCATGCCGCGCAAAGAATTCATCACCTCGTTCCCGCGCAACGAGACCAACGATCGCTGGGTCGCAAAGCACGCCAAGGCCGGCAAGAAGTGGTCGGCCCCGCTTGCTCGTTTCGCTGACGACATCCGCAAGAAGCAGTTGCTGTTGGGCGAAATCGAGAAGATTCACTACCTCACCATCTCCGAGATCAAGGACATCAATCGCGAGGTGTCGATCGGTGAAGCCAAGGCACGGCGCGCCAAGAAAGAGATGGTCGAGGCCAACCTGCGTCTGGTGATCTCGATCGCAAAGAAATACACCAACCGCGGCCTGCAGTTCCTCGACCTCATCCAGGAAGGCAACATCGGCCTCATGAAGGCGGTCGACAAGTTCGAATATCGTCGCGGCTACAAGTTCTCGACCTATGCCACATGGTGGATCCGCCAGGCTATCACGCGTTCGATTGCCGACCAAGCACGCACCATCCGCATTCCGGTGCACATGATCGAGACCATCAACAAGCTGAACCGCATTTCGCGGCAAATGCTGCAAGAGATGGGTCGTGAGCCCACGCCCGAAGAATTGGCCGTGCGCATGGAGATGCCCGAAGACAAGGTTCGCAAGGTCCTCAAGATCGCGAAAGAACCGATCTCGATGGAAACACCCATCGGCGATGACGAAGACTCGCACCTGGGTGATTTCATTGAAGACACCTCGGTAGCCTCGCCGATCGACCAAGCTACGGCCGAATCACTGCGCGAGACCACGCATGCCGTACTCTCGCAACTGACGCCGCGCGAAGCCAAAGTGTTGCGGATGCGCTTCGGTATCGATCTCAGCACCGACCACACCCTCGAAGAGGTCGGCAAGCAGTTCGACGTCACGCGTGAGCGTATCCGTCAGATCGAAGCCAAGGCCTTGCGCAAATTGCGTCACCCGAGTCGCTCGGAGCAGCTGCGCAGCTTCTTGGTCGAAGACTAAGGACCGTCGCAGCAGCGCGCGCGCAGAGTCTGCCTGGATGAAACTCGCGCAGCTCCGCTATCTGGTCGCGATCGTCGAGTCGGGCTCCAGCATCTCGGCGGCGGCCGAGAAGTTGCACGTCTCGCAGCCAGGCGTCAGCCGGCAACTCAAAGTCCTCGAGGACGAGCTCGGACTCGAGCTGTTCGTACGCGATGGCAGAGCCCTCACGAGGCTCACCCCCGCGGGTCAGCGGGTCTTTGAGCGTGCGCAGCGCGTGCTGCGCGAGACCCAGGCCATCCGGGCGATGTCTCTCGATGCCCGCGATCCCGAACGAGGCTCGTTGTCGATCGCGACCACGCATACGCAGGCGCGATATGTGCTGCCATCCGTAATCGAATCATTTCGTAAACGCTATCCGAAGGTGAAGCTGCATCTGCAGCAAGGGACTTCCGAGCAAATCGCCGAAATGCTGACGGCTGGGCAAGTCGATATCGCCATCTCGACGGGAGCTCGCGAACGGTTGCCACACTGCATCCTGCTGCCTTGCTACGAGTGGCACCGCCGAGTCATCGTGCCCAAGCAACATCCGCTCGCGCGCAGCAAAACACTGACGCTGGCCAAGCTTTCGACCTATCCGCTCGTGACCTACGTCTTCAACATGACAGGTCCCGCCTCACTCCCGGACGCTTTTGCCGCCGCGGGACTCGAGCCCGATATCGCCTTGACGGCGCGAGATGCCGACGTCATCAAAACTTATGTGCGCCTGGGCTTGGGCGTGGGTGTCGTCGCGGCCATGGCGATCGATCCGCGCGAAGATGCGGATCTGGTCTCGTTCGACGCCGCACACCTTTTCCCGCGGCATCTGACCTGGGTGGGTTTTCGTCGCGGCAGTTTTTTGCGCCGCTACAGCCTCGATTTCATCCAGGGGCTCGCCCCGCATCTCGAGCGTAACCAGATTCAAAAAGCAGAACGGGCCACCGATCAGTCCGCGGTCGACACTTTGTTCGCGGGCGCACCACTGCCGATATACGCCTGACCCGCCGACATCCTTTCGCTAGAATATGTGTCATCCCGATCCAAAAAATTCGCAGAGGAATACGCAATGGCTCTGATCTCGATGCGACAGCTGCTCGATCACGCTGCCGAACACGGCTATGGGGTCCCCGCCTTCAACGTCAACAACCTCGAACAGGTTCAGGCGATCATGCAGGCTGCCGACAAGACCGACAGCCCGGTGATCATGCAGGCCTCGGCGGGTGCGCGTAAGTACGCCGGCGAGCCCTTCCTGCGTCACCTCATCGAGGCCGCCATCGAAAGCTACCCGCATATTCCGATCGTGATGCACCAAGACCATGGCGCAAGCCCCTCGGTGTGTGTGCAGTCGATCCGTTCGGGCTTCTCGAGCGTGATGATGGACGGCTCGCTCAAAGAAGACGGCAAGACACCGGCGTCGTACGAGTACAACGTCGAAGTCACGCGACATGTGACGCGCATCGCCCACGCCGTCGGTGTGTCGGTTGAAGGCGAGCTCGGTTGCCTCGGCTCACTCGAGTCGGGCAAGGCCGGCGAAGAAGACGGCCACGGTGCCGAGGGCCAGCTCTCGCACGACCAACTGCTTACCGATCCGGATCAGGCCGCGGACTTCGTCGCCAAGACTGGCGTTGACGCTTTGGCCATTGCCATCGGTACCTCGCACGGCGCCTATAAATTCAGTCGCAAGCCCACCGGTGACATTCTCGCGATTCAGCGCATCCGCGAAATCAACAGCAAGATCCCCAACACCCACCTCGTCATGCACGGCTCGTCATCAGTGCCACAAGAATGGCTGCAGGTCATCCGCGAAAACGGCGGCAAACTGCGCGAAACCTATGGCGTACCCGTCGAAGAAATTCTCGAGGGCATCAAGCACGGCGTACGCAAGATCAATATCGATACCGATATCCGGCTCGCCATGACCGGCGCCATCCGCCGTCACTTCAACAAAGATCCGGCCGAATTCGATCCACGAAAATATTTGAAAGAAGCGATGCTCGCAGCGCGCGAGATTTGCGTTGCTCGTTACGAAGCATTCGGCTGCGCCGGTAAGGCGTCATCAATCAAAGTATTGCCGCTCGAAACGATGGCGAAGCGCTACGCCGCCTGACCGCTGCCGCGCCACGCGCGACCAGCTGCGCAGTGCAACATCGAAAGGCCGTGGGCTCGCGCTCACGGCTTTTTTTCATGGTCGTTTTTTATGCACCTGATCGAATCGTGCCTCCAGCTCCGGGTTCGCGCCGCGCAGCTGATCGACCACATCCTTGGCCCAGTCGAAGTAAGCACGCTGCCGGTCGATGGACCAGCCGTTAGGCGGCGCAGAAATCATGCTGCGCAAGTTGCAGATCTTGTCGCCGAGTTTGACTTGCCGCGCCGCCGGCGAAGTCAGTCGCGCTCGGGACACCTGCAACTTCTTGCGTGCTCGCCAATGCAGTGAGCGCTCGTCCGTTACCTCCATGACGATACGCGCAACCTGTTCGCCAAACTCACCCTGAAGCTCTTGCAGCGAGGTCTGCGTATCTTCGATGGTGTCGTGCAGCAGCGCGGCAGCGAGCACCACCGGATCCCACACTCCTCCCCTCGAACCAAAGTACATCCGCAAGATCAAGCGGGTGGTTGATGTAAGGCAGATGTCCTCGGCCCTTGCGCCGCTGATCCCGATGCTTCCAAGCCGCAAAACGCGCAGCCCGCAACACAAGGCCAAAGTCGGCCTCATCGACAGCAGCGAGATGACTACGGGACATGCGCGCTTGACCGCCCGCTCTCAGGGCGTGAACACCGCCCGCATCTCGCGCACGAAGCCCGCGAGATCACGCGGCGTACGTCCGGTGATTTCTTTGAAAGTCGATGTGGTCTCGGCGACATAGCCTGCCGCGACCTCGGCGAAAATATCGCAGACTGCATCGAGATGCCATTTGCTTGCGAGAAACTTGCCGAGGTAAGCCTTGTACTCGGCGGGATCTTGCGGCACATAGGCAATCGGTCGGCCCAGTTCACGACTGAAAACCTTCGCAGCCTTGTGAAAGCTCAGCTGGTCGGGGCTGGTGATGTCGTAACTCTTGTTCTCGTGTCCCGAGGTCGCAAGACAATGCGCCGCGAAGAACCCGGCATCGCGCGAGTCCGCCATGGCGGCAGCACCGCGCTCGCCAAAAGGATAAAAGAATTGGTTTCGGGACTTGATAGTCGCAGCATTCGCCAAGAAGTTCTGCATGAAAAAACTAGGCCGGACCATCGTCCAGGCCACGCCCTTCGACCGAATGTATTCCTCTGAGTCCCAATGCATCCGATGCGTACCTATCTTGGCCGTCGGCAGAGACTCCATCGAAGAAATCTTCAGAATGTGTTGCACACCGCACTCGACGGCGACATCGACGATTCGCTTTTCCATGGTCAGCTGGTTTTCGCCATTCGGCAGGATGACCGCGACTTTGCTCACCCCGCGCATCGCCGCGCGCAGGCTATCGGCATCACCCGCATCGCCAAAGGCCAGTTCGACTCCCAGCGCAGCGAGCGGTGCCGCCTTGTCCTTGTTACGCATCAGAGCTCTGACGCCCAGCCCTCTGGCAACCAGCTCCCTTGCGGCGTGGCTTCCGGTACGGCCAGTCGCTCCCGTAATCAGTATCATCGCGTCTCCCCCGTGAAATCGGTTCAATCGAGTCAGGAATGGATAACACACTCAACGAAGGCCAACCATGATTCCAAGCATCTGCGACCTCTCCGACGCGAATATCGGCAAAGTCCAGACTCTCCGTCCGGGATTTCGTCACTTCGGGCTACTGAGCAAATTCCACGGTCGGGTTACAACCATTCGCTGCCTTGAAGACAACGCATTGCTCAAGTCGACTCTCGGCACCCCCGGCGACGGACGGGTCATGGTCGTCGATGGTGGCGGCTCGCTCGAACGCGCGCTGTTTGGCGACATGCTCGGAGCACTGCTTCGCGACAACGGCTGGGCGGGAATCGTCATCAACGGCGCCGTGCGCGATGTGGAGGTCGTAAGGCAGATGCCGATTGCAGTTCGCGCGCTCGAGATCTGCCCTACACAGCCCAACAAGCTGGGGACCGGCGAGCGTGATGTCGTCGTCAGCTTTGGCGGGGTCACCTTTAACCCCGGCGACTGGCTCTACGCGGACGAGAATGGCGTCATTGTCAGTACGACGCCGCTGACGTAAGGGGTGGCTATCCCTGCCGATCCTAAAGCCAACGTACTTTGCCCGACAGGTCAGCAGGTCGAATAACCGCCTTTGAAAGCGGGACTCCCACATGCAAAAAACCCAGGATTTGCTCCTCTTCCGCCAAGCCCAGCGCCCGCTTCACCGTCGCACTGTAGGCGTGTGATCCGGTCTTCCAGGCAGCACCAAGGCTCATCGAATGCGCAGCGACCCAAAGATTTTGAATGGCGGCGCCCACTGCGACGAGCTGCTCAACCGCGGGCACTTTCGGATGCGGCTGCGGCAGCGCCGAAACAACAATGAGCACCGGCGAACGAAACGCCTTGGAAGCCTCGCGCTGCTGCGCCTCAGCGTCGGCGTCCGGCGTCTTCTCCAGCAACGCCGCACTCATCGCATCACCCAAGATACTGCGAGAACTGCCTTCGAGAATCGTGAAGCGCCAGGGCGCAAGTAAGCCGTGATCAGGTGCCCGTACCGCTGCCGTCAGCAACGTTTCGATCTGGTGTCGAGCTAGAGACGTATCAGCAAATTTTTTTGTCGAACTGCGGGAAACGATCGCATCAAAAACCGATCCCGGCGCCGTGTTATCTGAACTTCCGGTCACTTGTATCCTCCTCCCGCCACTGGGCGGGTGGAGGATACGTCAGACTCTACTTTGGGGGAATCCGCGGAATAATCGGCGGTCGAATCGTGTCTCTGTCGGGCGGCCTGTCAACACCAAGCAGCGAGCCAAAACTGATAAACGCGCACTCACTGAGAATGACAGCGGGAGATTGCACGGCCATTACACTTTGCTGAGGAGAACGCGCATAACAACAGCATTCCAAGGAGGGCGCGGCCGCCCTTGGTTTTACGGTATCCAGTTATTTTCATTTGAAACTCCTAAAAGATTTTTGAGAGATCTACATCGGCCCGACATCGTGACGTTTTCTCATTCATTCTCAAGCGCCATTTTTGGTATTACAATGAAGAAACGCACTAGACAGTTCGTGTTTGGTGCTTATTTCGGATGCATTGACGGAGTTCTGTTCAATTCTGCCGATGGCTCTCACGGCCTTTGTAACTATAGGGTGCTCATCCCCCAGCAAATCACGAAGTCTTTTTACGAGAGTTTCCAAATAAGATTGACGTTGGTCCGTTTTTCGAACTACTTAAAACTAGAGTTCGGTGCCTCGGAGCCGTTTCCTGACCATCGTTTTGCGAACTCACTCGGGGTCAGATGACCGAGCGACCCGTGTGGACGGCAGTGATTGTAGTCCTGCCTCCACGCCTTCAAAACCTCTTTCACGTGGTCGAGCGTAGCAAACTCATTCACGTTCAGACACTCATCACGCAGCCGTCCATTAAACGACTCAATCATCCCGTTCTCGGTGGGTTTGCCGGGTCGGATGAAGTCGAGCTTCACGCCTCGGAAATAACACCACTCGTCGAGCGCTTTGGACGTAAATTCCGTTCCGTGGTCGACAGTTATCGCAAAAGGTAAAGATCTCTCGAGCGCCACTTCGTTCAACGCATCGATGACACTTTGACCCGTCAAAGAGAAATCCGCCTGCAGCGCCACACACTGTCGATGCCACTTGTCGATGATCGTCAGTACGCGGAACTTCCGACCACTGGCAAGCTGATCGTGGACGAAGTCCATGGCCCAGTACTGCCCGGCCGCCAGCGCTGTGGGCGAGGGACCGCGGTGCAGGCTGATGCGCTTCTTTCGTCGCACTCTCATACGCACCTGGAGGCCCTCCAGCTTGTACAGCCGATGCACTTTGTTCCGGCCTACCTTCCAGCCCTCTCGAGTTAGCAAAATGTGCAGACGTTCGTATCCGAACCGCGGCCTCGCTGTTGCCAGCTCGCGTAACCGCTGTCGTAGTACGCTCACATCGCGTGCCTGCGAGCGGTAGTACCACGTCGCCACCCGCAAGCCGATGAGCCGGCAGGACCGCTGCACGCTCAACCGAAAGCAATCTTGTATCCATCGTGCAATATCTCGGCGCCGGTAGACCGCTAAATCTTTTTTTTAACCACCTCCTGCAGGATGTGACGATCCAGCGTCAGATCGGCTACCAAGCGCTTCAGGCGCGCGTTCTCGTCTCGCAGTTGACGCAGCTCCCGCACCTCAAGAAGGCCTAGGTTCCCGTATCGCTTCTTCCAGACGTAGAACGTCGCTTCGCTGATACCCATCTGCCGACAAACATCCCCAACCGGCTGCCCTGCGTCAGCTTGCTTGAGCGCAAATAGGATCTGTTCTTCGGTGAACTTCGATTTCTTCATCGCTTCCTCTCCTTGCATCGCAAGGACCCCGGAAGCACCTTACTCCAGTTGTAAACTCATATGAAATAACGGGGGGACGTCACCATCCCTAGTCGACTCTGAATACGACCAGAGAGAGCTCGAAGCTCTCTAACTGCGTCTTTAGTTTCGCGCAGGCTATCGAGAGAACTAGAAAAGCCTTCCTCTGCACGATCGAAATCGCTGTTTCGTAGCGCGATCCAGCCTCGATACCAGTCATATTCCGCTCTTTGCTGCTTAAGGAGAGGAAGCTTCATTGATAACTCTGCTATTCGACCTAAGTAAATCGCAGCGATGGCGTGCTCTCCTGTTTGCATACAGGCTTCGACAAAATCGAAAAGCGCCGTTAACAGCGCGCGCGAGGGTCCGTCCCGCTCTAACAGCGCAACACGTTTCGCGGATGTCTTTTTCGTTTTTTCGCGGTCGCCAATCTGACTCCAAACCGTAGCAATAGCCGAATAGATGTCGGCTTTAACCCGATAGTCGAAATCCGGTGCAGCATCTAGTACGCTCTCGCCTGAAAGCAATAACTGTTTAGCCGGAATATCCCTCCTCCCATGCAGCTCAGGGTTGGCGTTTTCGAATAGCCCAATAAGGAAGTCGCGGGTGGCGGTTGCGCGGCGCGACTCGATGCGAGTCTCGCGGGCTTGCAGTACGGCGATGACGGCGGCGACGGTGACCGCAGTCACCGCCGTGGTACCGATGCCGACTGTCCAGGCATTGCAGGCGATGAATTTTCGAATCGCGAGGAGGCGCGACGGCGGTTTTGCACGTACCGGATGACCTTCGAGCCAGCGTACGAGATCAGCGCGCAGCACTTCGGCGGAGGGGTATCGATCGGTCGCGTTGCGAGCCAGCGCTTTAAGCAAAACGGCGTCGAGCTCACCCCGCAGGATGCGCAGCAAGCGTCGAGGTGTCGATTGACACACGTCTGCGGTGCCCGGGTCGATCTTGGCGCGACTTGGGGTGCGCAGATGCCCTTCGGTGATCGCCATCTCGAGCTCAGCGCGCGATCCGTTTTGGGTGATGAACGGTGTCGAACCGACGAGCAACTCGTAGAGCATCACACCCAACGAGTAGACGTCGGAGGCCAGCGTCAGTCGGGTTTGCTGCACCTGCTCGGGGCTCGCGTAGCGGGGCGTCATCGCCCGCGACAGGGAACGCGAGAGCGCATCGGCGGGCGAGGATACGGTGTCGTCTCCCATCAGCTTGGCAATACCGAAGTCGAGCAGACGAATTTCGGCGCGTTGATTGACGAGAATGTTCCCGGGTTTGAGATCCCGATGCAGTACGAGGTTGGTGTGCGCGTACTGAACGGCGTCGAGAACCTGCAAGAACAAGCGGATGCGACCATCCACCGTCAGTCGATGTTCATCACAGTAGTGATCAAGCCGCTGACCTTCAACATATTCGAGCGCCAAAAACGGCCGTCCAAGCTGATCGACGCTGGCGTCGTACAACCTCGCGATATTCGGATGCTCGAGTGAACCGAGGATATCGCGCTCGCGCGCCATGCGACTCGCGAGATCTCGCGCCCAAACCATGCGCGGAAGATTGAGTGCGATTTTGCGCTTGATGGTGCCGTCGGTGCGCTCGGCCAACCACACCGAGCCCATCCCGCCATCACCGATTTGTTGCAGCAATCGGTAGGGACCGACGAGGTCGCCGATCAGCACGGCCGCGGGGGGAGTTAGAACCTCTGCAGCGGTGAGCGCTCCGTCGATGAAATGACGAGTCTCGATGCCGGCCTGCACTTCGAGCAGCCGACGCAAGGGTTCGCGCAACGCATGCTGTGCCGCGGGCAATGATTCGACCCAGGCACTGCGCTCGTGGGCTGGCAAGGACATTGCCTGTACCAGCGGCTGCTGCAACGCCCAAGGCCAGTGCGGCTCTCGCCCCCATGGGTTTGAGTCGAACGGTCTCGTTGCCACTCGTCGGCACGATTCGCCGGCCGTCGGGGCGCAACAGTCGAAAAAATCGATATACCGATTGCTCTTGCGTGAGTTCGGCAACGAATGTGCCCTTGCCCTGCCGACGATCGATGATTTTTTCGGCCTCCAGGGCGTCCGTCGCTTTGCGTATCGTCCCCTGACTCACCCCGAGCTGCAGCGCAAGCGCCTGCTCGCTCGGTAATAACTCGCCCGGCCGCCACTCGCCCTCGACGATTCGGCAGACGAGCGCGTCCTGGATCTGCGTGTAGAGGGGTCGGTAGGGCCGGCGGTCGGTTTCCATGACCAATCGATCCTCGTAAGGTCGATGACCGGCTGCAATAGGAAATCTTCGATGGCGGAGATGCGTTAGCATCGGCGTCAGCCGTTGCTAACGATAAAAGTCATGAATGGGAGTTATTCATGAGCCGCTGGATCCTCGCCCTCGATCAAGGCACGACGAGCTCACGCTCCATTCTTTTTGATCACGCCGGCAACATCGTCGCGACGGCGCAGCGCGAGTTCACGCAGCATTTCCCGCAATCGGGCTGGGTGGAACATGACGCACTCGAGATCTGGGATACCCAGCGCGCAACCATCGACGACGTCTTGAAAAAAACGGCCGCGAAACCCGGGGATGTCGCCGCAGTGGGTATTACCAATCAGCGCGAAACCACGGTTCTTTGGGATCGCGCGACTGACCTGCCCATTGCCCCGGCCATTGTCTGGCAAGATCGCCGCGCCGCAGAGACGTGTGCCGCACTACGCGCCGCCGGACACGAGGCGGAAGTCACGCGGCGCACTGGCTTGCTACTTGATCCGTATTTCTCGGGCACTAAACTCGCATGGCTGTTGGATCACGTGCCGCACGCGCGCGCTCGAGCTGAGCGTGGCGAGCTGTGCTTCGGCACGATAGACAGTTGGCTCGCCTGGAAGCTGTCGGGTGGCAGGCACCACATTACCGATGTCACCAACGCGAGCCGCACCTTGCTGCTCAATCTCGACGGCGAATGGGACGAGGGTATGCTCAACTTGCTGCGTATCCCGCGAGCGGTACTGCCCAAAGTGCTGTCATCCTCTTTTGACGTCGGCGTCAGGGTCGCCATCGGCGATCTCGACGTACCCCTCACCGGCCTTGCCGGCGATCAGCAATCGGCGCTATTTGGACAGGCCTGTCTGCAACCGGGCATGGCAAAGAATACCTATGGCACCGGCTGTTTCATGCTGCTGCATACGGGAACACGCCCGCTTGCTTCGCATCATCGATTGCTCACCACCATCGCGTGTACGCCCGGCACAGGCGAGCGACGCAGACCGCTGCAATATGCATTGGAGGGCAGCGTTTTTGTCGGCGGTGCAGTCGTTCAATGGTTGCGTGACGGTCTCGACTTCGTGAACCACGCCGGAGAAATCGAAGCGCTGGCCACCAGCGTTGCCGATCACGGTGGGGTTTACGTGGTTCCAGCGTTCACTGGTCTCGGCAGTCCACATTGGGATCCGTTCGCGCGCGGCTCGATCGCAGGCATCACGCGCGGCACGACGCGCGGGCATATCGCCCGTGCTGCGCTCGAGGCAATAGCCTTTCAGAGTGCAGAGTTGTTGCTCGCCATGCAGAAAGATGCGGCGGTGCCGCTGCACGAACTGCGGGTAGACGGCGGCGCATCACGCAACGATTTTTTGATGCAGTTCCAATCGAATCTTTTAGGCGTGCCGGTGATCCGACCTGCCGTGACCGAGACCACGGCATTAGGCGCGGCCTATCTTGCAGGTCTCGCGACCGGCTTCTGGAAATCGACTGACGAGATCGCGGCCCGCTGGCGCGTAGAGCGGCGCTTCGAGCCGAAGATGTCCCGCGATGCGGCGGCTGCACGCATGCACGAATGGTCGCGCGCGGTCGAACGCTCACTCGGCTGGGCGAGCAGCTGAACTGGGCGCAGGCTGCCAGCAGCCAATCGCCAGCGCGGTTATGGGTAGTGAGCTAGTCGTCGTCGGAACGTTCAGGTCCGTTCTTCAGTCGCGTTTGATGCGAGTGTACGAATTTGTTTCCGTACACGTCTTCGCCTTTGTGATATCGACGACCGACGCCATCGGGTCGCAGCGGATCGCGCTCGGTGCGTTCGCGACCGAAGTCACGCGCTGCCTGCTGCTCGGCAGCGATCTGCTCGGGCGTGAATAAACTGCAGCCATCGACAAGGTCGAAGTTTTCCACGAACTGGCGGGGGATGGGCATGACACCCGCGATGACGTCGCCCACCTGAATCTCCACCGGAAAGTTCGCGCGAGTGATTTTGAGATTGAAGGTGAAATCGCGGCGCAGGTTGTCGGTCTCGACCACACCCGCCATATTCTGCAAGCCATCAATGAAATAATTGGGTGGCTGCAAGGTCATGAGGTTGATACCGGGCGGCGTGCGCAGCGCGAAGGCCGCCTGAACGGTGACGATGCCAAGCCCGAAGTTGGAGACCATGGTCTGCAGGCTGCCATGACGGGTCTCGTCTTCGGTGTTATGGATAGTGACTATGGTATCGGCGGGGTCCGGACCGCCATTCCAAAGAAAAGTCGCGCGCCACAAGGAGCGCATCGCAAGCCCGTACTGATTGCCGATCACCAGCGGCAGGCAAAAATACGCATGGCGCGAGAACCAGTCACGCTTGTTGCGCCCACGCAGATTGAAGTAGACCTGCTCGTGCTTGCCACGATAAAAATCGTCGTAGGGAATGGCGGCGATGGTATTATCGGGAACCTTGATCATGTGACGACAAGTTACAGTTCAAAATTCGAAGCGGTGGTCAGGATCGAAAGTAATGAAAGACGCGATGGTGTGTCGCATGCCGCGCGTCACTCGACGCACTCCATGCAGGAAAAACATCGTACCCGGAAACACCACCAGCATGCGCGGTTGGGGCTTGAGTTCAAGCCCAAGATTCGGGAAGTGGATCTCGCCGCCATCATAGTCATCGTTCAAATAAATGACCGTAGCGAAGTCGCGCCAAGGATACGGATGCGGAGCGCCATGCGGATTTTCGCTGTCGGCATGCGGCTGCAACTCGTAGCCGGGTGGCCAGCGCGCGTAGTTGATGAGGTCTGAGTAAAGCGGCGGCTGCGGTCCGAGTTGCTCGGTCAGTACGGCGGTGAGCTTGGCGATAGCCCGATCGCGGGTCTGGCGAAATATTCCGCGGATGAGCTCATCGTCGATATCCGTGGGCGTGAGCGTCCGGCCTTTCCAATAATCGCCGGCATCAGGCATGCCAAAGGCGGCATCATTACGCTCCGCGAAGCCGAGCAAAGCGGCATATTCGTTAACGGTGAGAAACGCTGGATCGATCAGCGGAAAGATCGGCAGCGCGTCGATATCAGCGCGGGACGCGCGCATCGGTCAGGCCTCGGGCGCCGGCGGCGGGTCGTTGGAGATGGTCGTCTGGGCAGCGGCGTTTTCGACAGCCTTGATTTGCGCCACACGCATCCGCAGCGTGCGCTCCATGACATCGAGCGCGGTACCTTCTGGCCAGCCGTTGCGAATCATCGATTCGAGCACTGACTCGGGGCTTTGGCCGGCCTCGATTTGCTTGACGATCCAATGCCGCAGTTGCGGCGTGACCCTGCCGTGACTCATGACGCGGAGGATAGCCGAGTCCCCTTGCCGATGGGCAAGAGGGCGAAACCTACGCAAAGCGCCGCTCCGAGCGGAAACAGCCAAGGAAATGCCACCAACTCACGCTCGCTGGTGAAGCCGAAAAACTGTGCGTTATGGACCAGTAACACGCCGATGAGTGAAACCGCCACGCCTAGCGGCGCGTTACGGATCCGTTCGCGCGAGACGAACAAGGCGAGCAGAAAAAGTCCGAGCATCGGACCATAGGTGTACGCCGTCATGGCGAAAGCGAGCGGAGTCAGCCGTTCGTCGGAGCCTGCCAGCAGCAAGGCGAAGCCACCCAGAACCAACGCCCAGACGATCACCAGAATGCGCGACAGCATCACCGCCCTCGCCTCGTCTAGCGTGCCGTTGCGATGCCCCTCGTGAAACATGGTGATACTGGTCTCGGAAAGCGCCGAAAGCACCGGGCTCGACATGGCCGCCGCAAACAGCGCTGCCACCATGAAGCCGCGTAGTCCGGTCGGCATCTCGGACAGAATAAATGCCGGGAAAATACGATCGACGTTTTCGGCTATCAGCGGTGCGAACGCCGGGTCGACCGCGTTCAAGCTGTAATAACCCCAAAGGGCGACGCCCACCATCAAAAATAACACCACGACCAGCTCGCCGAGGTTGCTGACATAAAGCGCAATGCGCGCCTCGCGTACCGATCGACAACACAGCATGCGCTGCGTGTTCAACTGATCCGTACCGTAGGCCGCAAGATTCTGGAACGGCATCGCGAAGGCACCGGCCCAAAGCGTGAAGTTGACGCGCGGATCGGTGCTCCACTCGATGACATGCGTCTTGCCCGCAGAATCCGCAGCTGACAACAAGCCTGTTAAGCCATCGGGAAAGGTTTGCGTAACAAAAAGAATCGCCATTAAACCGGCGGCGACGAACATGCAGAACTGCAGCACGTCGGACCAAACCACGGCACGAATTCCGCCGAGCATGGTGCTGAGCGCGGCCACACCTACGCTGAGCGCGACGCAACCGGCAAAATCGAGGCCGGTAAGCAACTCGAGGACGAGCGCGACCGCAAACACTCGAACACCCTGACCGAGCACCGCACCAATGAAAAAGAGCAGCGCCGACAGTTTGCCGAACACCGGGCCGAGCTTGTCGCGGATGAAGTCGTAGGGACTCGCGTAATTCTTTTCGTACAGACGCGGCAAAATGAAGTGTCCGAGAATGGTCTTGGAAATAAGCCCCGCCAAACAGAACTGCAGATAGCGAAAGTCGCCGCCTTGTGCGAATACCAGCGCCGGCACGCCGATGAAGGTAACGCCGCTCACTGCGGTGGCGACGATCGACATCGACACGGCATACCAAGGCAAAGAGCGCGAACCGAGGAAGTACTCGCGTGTGCTGCCCTGCAAATCTTTGACGTGATGACCGATCCAGGTCACGAGGGCGAAATACGCCCCAACCATCGTCCAGTCGAGTACATGAAAATAATTGCTGCCCACGACCGATGTACCTCGGAGAATCGTTAGGTAGCCACGTCAGGTCGCCCCGTTAGGCGACCGCCGACCGGCGCAGGGTCCGTCCCGAGCCGCGGCCCGGATAGACGCGACCGTTCGCACCGGGATACGCATAACCGTTGATGAGTATACGACGTGGAACGTCCGATTCGTTCGACATACTGCCGTGGATGGCGTAAGGACCAAAGAATAGAACGCTTCCTGCACGACCGGTGATAGTCACGGCTTGCGACTCATCGAAGAACGCTGGCGTGTCGGTGCGACCCATCGGTATGTTGTAGTCATAGGACTCGGCAGACAAGCGCAACGTATCGCTACCGCGGACCGCGCTGCGAGGAATGAACTTCAACGGACCATTAGCCTCGGTCATGTCATCGATGAGCATGATGGTCTGCACGTAGGAGCCGCGACCGTTGAGATCCCGCCAAGTGCCCGGGCCCTTGTCGCGGTGCTGCACATCCTGATGCCAATCGAAGGAGACCCCATCCCGCGGCATCTTGAAGTGCGCCTGGCAAAGCAGTTGCTCGCAATGGTCGCTGCCGAGCAGATCGAGTGCGGGCTCGATCAAGCGCCGATCAGCGCCGAGCGCCAGCAGGTCAGGCTCTGCGCCTCCGGCCCATACAACCCGCTTGACGATGACCTCGCCTTTGGGCGGGGCTTCGAGCACGAAATAGGCGCCTTCATGGTCTTGGGTGCTACGCAAAACCTGCGCCGCGCCATACAGTCGCTCGAATGCCGCCCGGGCCGTGCGCATCTCATCGAGGCTGAACAGCCCCCCCACGACCGTCCATCCTTGAGCAAAGAACTCATCCACCTGTGCCACCGAAAATCTCATCGCTGACACTCTAGCCGATCCGCAGCAAAGCAGGCGGGTCGACGAATGGATCGCTTGGTGCCAATATCGTTTGCGGTGGATTCTCGCCCGACCCACGGTCACTTTTCGACATCAGCGCCCGCCATGACCGATCGCAACCGAACTTTGGATGTGTTTCGCGGCGCGACTGTCGCCCTGATGATCCTCGTGAATAATCCGGGCTCATGGGCGAGTCTCTATCCGCCACTTGCGCATGCGACTTGGCACGGGTGGACACTCACTGATCTGGTTTTTCCATTTTTTTTGTTTGCAGTAGGTAACGCTATTGCACTAACCCCGACGCGCACCGCCAGCAACACCCAATTTTGGAAGCGCTGGACACGTCGAACGCTGCTGATATTCGGTATCGGTCTGTTGCTCAATGTCTGGCCCTTCGTCAAGTGGGGAGCGGATGGCGGCCTGCAGTTCAAAGAGTTCGAAACGCTGCGCATCATGGGGGTTTTACAGCGGATCGCCCTGTGCTGGGCGTGCGCGGCCCTGATCGTGCGTAGCGGCGGTGTACGTGCCGCCTGGTTTTGCAGTGCATTTTTGCTGATCGGCTATTGGTGGGCGTGTGTCGCTTTCGCCCATGGAGTCGACCCGTATTCACTCGAGGGTTTCTTTGGTACCACGTTGGATCGAGTGCTGCTCGGTGAATCTCACCTGTACCGCGGCGAAGGTGTGCCCTTCGACCCCGAGGGGCTCGCAAGTACCGCTCCAGCCATCGCTCAAGTGCTACTCGGCTACGCAGTCGGCCACTTTTTATTGCAACGTCAGCAAGCGAAATCCCTCGTTCGCGACCTGCTGTTAATCGCCATAGTTGCCGCCGCAGTCGGCTCGTTCGCACACGAGCTGATGCCGATCAACAAAAAACTCTGGACGTCGAGTTACGCACTGTTGACGACGGGGCTGGCGACGCTATCGATTGCCGTGCTGCTGCAGTGCCTAGACCGATGGCGATGGCAGCATCTATTCATCGAACCGTTGCTGCGCGGCTGTGAGGCGTTTGGCCGCAATGCCCTGCTGATTTTCGCACTCACCGGCCTCGTACCGCGAACCCTTGCACTGATCCGCTTCGAAGAGAGTACTGACCTGGCGGGTAATCCGCAGTACGTGACGCTACTCTCTCGCTTGCATCGCGAATTCTTTGCGCCGTTGTCAGCCGATCCCCGACTTGGCTCTTTCCTGTTTGCAGTGGTGACACTGTTGGTCTATTGGCTCGTGGCAGAATGGCTACACCGACGACGCTGGTACTTCAAGGCATGATTTTGTACAGATGAAACACCGCTCGAAACTCTCCGCCACTTTCTTATTGGTCTGGTCACTGCTGACTTCGCTGCCAGGCCTATCGGCCGAGCAGCGCAAGGTGGAACTCGGGATCGACGTTCTACTAGCGCCGGGCAGCCCTTATCTCGAACTGGTGGCGGGCAAGCGCGTGGGACTGATCACCAACCCGTCTGGCGTCGACGGCAACCTGGTGCCGACAGTCGATCGGCTCGCCGGAGATTCGCGATTGTCTTTGATCAGACTGTTTGGTCCTGAGCACGGCATCCGCGGTGAAGTTCCCGCTGGCGAAACCATCGCTGACGGGCGTGATCCGCGGACCGGCGTCGCCGTAGTGAGTCTCTATGGCAAAAAAAAGCGCCCCTCGAAGACGGCGCTGGCTGGCGTCGAAGTGATTCTTTTCGATATTCAGGATATTGGTTCGCGCACCTACACGTATATTTCAACGCTTGGGGAAGCACTGCATGCATGCGCTGCGACGCGTATTCCGCTCGTGGTCCTGGATCGGCCGAATCCCCTGGGTGGGCTGAACTTTGAGGGTACGCTCGTCGAAGATCGCTTCCGCAGCTTTATCGGCTGGGGTCCGGTGCCAGTGACGCATGGCATGACGCTCGGCGAAGTGGGTCGCTATTTCAATGACCAACTCGGCATCGGCTGCGATCTGCATGTGGTGCCGATGCGCGGCTGGCGACGCTCGATGAGCTGGGATGACACAGGCCTCATCTGGAGCATCACCTCGCCCCATGTTCCCTCGGTAACCCAAGCCTATCTGTACACCACTACCGGTATGGTGGCCTCGACGGTCAAAGATATTAACGAGGGTGTCGGTTCAACGATGCCGTTTGAAATCATCGGCGCGACGTTTTTGGATGCCGCCCGGCTCGAAGAGTCACTGCAGGCCTTGCAGCTTCCGGGCGTACTTTTCCAGGCCATCCACTACAAGCCGTTTTATGGCAAGTATCGCGATGCGCCGATGCAGGGCGTCCGCCTGCGCATTACCCATCCGTCGGCCTACCGACCATTGCGCTCGGCGGTTGCGATCCTCAGCACACTACGCAGGCTATATCCGGAACGCATCGTATTTCGCGAAGATCGGGCCATTGGCACACACTGGGGAAGTCTGAGCTTGCGTCAACAGCTCGAGGCTGGGATGGATATCGCCGCGATAGAAAACTCCTGGCTGTCGAACACCAAAGAGTTCGCCATTGCCCGACAACGCGCGCTGCTTTACGACTAGCAGCGAACGCGAAATCGGCGCCTCTCAGCTCTTCAGCGCCACCAGTACCTCATCGAGCATTTTCTTTGCATCGCCGAAGAGCATGCGGTTGTTGTCCTTGACGAACAGCGGGTTGTCGACGCCGGCATAACCCGAAGCCATCGAGCGCTTCATCACGATCGAAGTTTTCGACTTCCAGACCTGCAACACGGGCATGCCGGCGATCGGGCTCGTCGGATCATCTTCAGCGGCCGGATTCACGATATCGTTCGCGCCGATCACGATCGACACGTCGGTACCCGGGAAATCGTCGTTGATCTCGTCCATCTCGAGCACGATGTCGTACGGTACTTTGGCTTCGGCGAGCAGCACATTCATGTGCCCAGGCATGCGCCCTGCGACCGGATGAATGGCAAAGCGCACGTTCACGCCTTTCTCGCGCAGCAGTTTGGTGATTTCGTAGACCGTATGCTGCGCCTGCGCTACCGCCATGCCATAACCCGGAATGATGATGACGCTCCGTGCCGAACGCAGCATCTCCGCCGTTTCGCTGGCGCTTACCGATGTCACCTCGCCTGCGGGCTGCGCCCCGCTTGCGGCTGCAGGCGTCGTACCGCCGGTAGTGCCGAAGCCACCGGCAATGACGCTGACGAAGTTGCGGTTCATTGCGCGGCACATGATGTAGGAGAGGATGGCGCCCGATGAGCCGACAAGCGCACCGGTGACGATCAGCAAATCGTTGGCCAGCATGAAGCCCGTGGCCGCAGCAGCCCAACCCGAATAGCTGTTGAGCATCGACACCACGACCGGCATGTCGGCACCGCCAATGGCGACCACCATGTGTATGCCGAAGAGCAGCGCGATGACCGTCATGATGAGTAGCGGCGTCATCCCCGCCTCGATACTCGGCGCGGCGACAAACTGCACGCCAAGCCAGATCACCACCAGCAAGGCCAAAAGATTGAGCCAGTGCCGCGCGGGCAACAGCAGCGGTTTGCCGCTGATTTTGCCCGACAGCTTGCCGAATGCGATGACCGAGCCCGAGAACGTCACGGCACCGATCAGGATGCCGATGTAAATCTCGACTTCGTGAATGGCTTTTTCGGCGCCCTCGTAGACGATCGAGGTGTCGACGTAACTCGCGAAGCCGACAAAGCAGGCGGCGAGGCCCACGAGGCTGTGCATCAAGGCAACGAGCTCGGGCATCTGCGTCATCTGCACGGTACGCGCCGCGTACAAACCGATGGCAGCACCAATGGCCAAGGCGCCGACGATCCACGGCAGTCCCGCACCCAGATCGACCCGCGGACCAAGCACAGTGGCGAGAACCGCGAGGGCCATGCCCACCATGCCGTAGAGATTGCCGCGCCGCGAGGTCTCGGGATTCGACAGACCGCCGAGACTCATGATGAAGAGAATGGCGGCGCCGAGATAAGCAACCGTTGCGAGATTTTCGGACATGTCGGCAGCCTCTTACTTGCGGAACATCGCGAGCATGCGACGAGTCACGGCGAAGCCGCCGAACATGTTGATCGCCGTCAGCGCGAGCGCCGCTACGGCAAGACCTAAAATCAGCGCATCGGGTCGATCAGTCACCCCCTCTCTCAAGGGTGGCGCGACCTGCACGATGGCGCCAACGGCAATGATGCTGGAAATGGCGTTGGTCACGCTCATCAATGGCGTATGCAGCGATGGCGTAACGTTCCAGATCACCATGTAGCCAATGAAACAGGCCAGCACAAAGACCGTGAAGTGACCGAGGAACGAGGCGGGCGCATAAGCACCAGTCAACCAGAAAAGCGCAGCGCCTACGGCAAAGACACCGGCAAGTGACTGGCCCGACATGGGCTCGCCGCCACCGCCGTGCCCATGGGAAGATTTCTTTGCTGCGGCAGGCGCCGTGGCGGCAGCAGCCTTCGCCTGTGGCGGAGCCGCTGACAGTCGCGGCGGTGGTGGCGGCCAAGTTACCCCGCCTTCCTTGATCACCGTCGCTCCGCGGATGGCCTCGTCTTCAAAATTGACGTTGATGTTGCCATCTTTGGTCTTGCAGAGTTCTTCGGTAAGTCGCAGCAAATTGGTGGCATACAGCGTCGACGCCTGCTTCGAGAGTCGGCTCGGCAAATCGGTGTAACCGATGATCGTCACGCCCTCACGCACCACGACCTCGCCCGGCGCGGTCAGTTCGCAGTTGCCGCCCTGCTCCGAGGCCAGATCGACGATGACGCTACCCGGCCGCATCGAACGAACCATGTCTGCCGTGATCAATTTGGGGGCTGGCTTGCCGGGAATGAGCGCCGTCGTGATGATGATGTCGACGTCCTTGGCCTGCTTGGCAAATACATCGCGCTGCGCTTTCTGAAAGCCCTCGCTCATGACTTTGGCATAGCCGCCAACGCCGCTGCCTTCTTCCTGATAATCGACGGGCACGAATTCAGCACCCATCGACTTCACCTGATCGCCGACCTCCGGGCGCGTATCGTTGGCGCGAACGATCGCGCCGAGTCCGACCGCAGCGCCGAGCGCCGCAAGGCCTGCCACACCCGCACCGATGACGAATACTTTGGCCGGTGGCACCTTGCCCGCAGCGGTGATCTGCCCGGTAAAGAATCGCCCGAAGTGATGCGCAGCCTCAATGACGGCGCGATAGCCGGCAATGTTGGCCATGGACGACAACGCGTCCATTTTTTGAGCACGCGAAATTCGCGGCACGCTGTCCATCGCCAGCACGGTCAAACGACGCTCGGCCATCTGCTTCATGAGTTCCGGGTTCTGCGCCGGCCAGATGAAGCTGATCAAGGTGGTACCCGGTCGCATCGCTGCGACTTCTTGCGTAGACGGGGCGCGTACCTTGAACACGATGTCGGACGTGGCCAGCAGCTCACTCGCGCTGGCAGCAATGCTTGCCCCTGCTGCGGTAAACGCAGCATCGCTGAAATTTGCGGCCTCGCCGGCACCGGACTCGACGCGGACACCGAAGCCGAGCTTGAGCAGCTTTTCGACCACTTCGGGAGCTGCGGCCACGCGCTTTTCACCGGCAAAAGTTTCCCGCAGGACACCTATCGTCAGGGGCATGTCGACCTCGTCAAACTGGCTGCGGGGCAGAACGTACCCCGGGGCGCAAATGATACTCGAAAGCGCTCCGTCGGCAGGCCGACCGGCAGCCCCGCGCCTGCGTGGCGGGCCCTAAAGCGTCAGCGCCAGCAAAGTCGCCTGATGGATCGCGCGCTTGGCATCGAGCTCAGCGGCGACATCGGCACCACCCACGAGGTGCACCGACACCCCCGCAGTACGCAGCGGCGCCTCGAGATCTCTGCGGGGTTCTTGGCCCGTACACAGCACGATGTTGTCTACGACGAGGGTGCGCGGCTGCTCGCCCTCGAGGATGTGCAGACCCGCGTCATCGATATGCTGGTATTTGACGCCTGGCAGCATCTGTACACGCTTCATTTTGAGTGCGGCGCGGTGAATCCAGCCCGTGGTTTTGCCTAGACCCGCGCCG
This sequence comes from Gammaproteobacteria bacterium, assembly GCA_016874175.1. Classification (GTDB taxonomy): domain Bacteria; phylum Pseudomonadota; class Gammaproteobacteria; order Steroidobacterales; family Steroidobacteraceae; genus UBA964. The sequence goes on from VGUP01000003.1 coordinate 51,161, forward strand.
GGTCGCCCCGCCTTGCGCTGCAACAAATACACCTCGCGCGCCGGTAGCGCGGGTAGCGGAGTGGTCAATCCACCGCGCGCGAGCGCGGGGTCGGTGACGCCCCACTCACGTCGCCATGCAGACAGATCGAGCGTCGTCGAATGCCCCTCGTGCGCCAGAAATTCGGCGACGTCGAAACCGATACCGCCCGCACCCAGAATCGCGACTCGTGCACCCACGCTGCGCCGACCGGTCAGCACATCGAGATAGCTCATAACCGACGGGTGCGATTGCCCGGAAATCTTTGGATCGCGAGGTGTCACACCGCTCGCGATGATCACTTCGTCGAAGCCCGCGGCAACAATATCGTCTGCCGAGACCGCACGGCCAAGTTTTACATCGACGCCGGTTTCGCGCAGTCGCTCCGTAAAGTAACGTAGTGTTTCGTCGAATTCTTCTTTGCCAGGAATACGCTTGGCGAGATTGAACTGACCACCAATGCGCGTATCTGCCTCGAACAGCGTGACCTGATGCCCGCGCTCGGCAAGCGTCGTGGCCGCAGCCAGCCCCGCAGGGCCTGCGCCCACGACGGCGATGCGCTTGCTGCTTGCTGCCGGTTTTTTGTTGATTTCGGTTTCGTGGCAGGCATAGGGATTGACGAGACAACTTGCCAGCTGCCGCGAGAAAGTGTGGTCGAGACAGGCCTGGTTGCAGGCAATGCAGGTATTGATGCTGCGTGCGCGACCCTCGCTCGCTTTGCGCACGAAGTCGGGATCGGCCAGCAGCGGTCGCGCCATGGAGATCAGATCAGCATCGCCTTCGGCGAGCACACGCTCCGCTACCTCCGGCGTGTTGATCCGATTGCTGGTGCACAGCGGTATCGCGAGTTCACTCCTGAGCTTGCGCGTCACCCAAGTGAACGCCGCGCGCGGAACGGAAGTGGCAATGGTGGGAATGCGCGCCTCGTGCCAACCGATCCCCGAGTTGATGATGCTTGCACCGGCACGCTCGACCGCTTTGGCAAGCTGCACCACCTCGTCCCAAGATTGGCCTTCGGGGATGAGATCGATAATCGAGAGTCGATAGATGATGATGAAGTCGCGACCGACCGCCTCGCGAATTCGCGCCACGATCTCGACGGGCAGGCGCATCCGATTTTCGAGACCCCCACCCCACTGATCGGTGCGTCTATTGGTCGCTGCGACCAGAAATTCATTGATGAAGTAACCCTCAGAACCCATCACCTCGACGCCGTCGTAGCCAGCCTCACGCGCCAGCCGAGCGCAGCGCACGAAGGCGCGGATCTGTCGCTCGACACCGCCCGCAGTCAGCGCCCGCGGCGTGAAGGGCGTGATCGGCGAGCGTATTCGTGAGGGCGCAACCGAGAGGGGGTGATAGCCATAGCGGCCTGCATGCAGGATTTGCAGCGCGATCCGCCCACCCTCGGCATGTACTGCATCCGTAATTCTTTGATGTTGCACTGCAGCCTTGCGGGTGGCGAGTCGCGAGGCAAACGGGCTCAGCCAGCCTTCGACGTTGGGTGCATAGCCGCCCGTGACCATCAAACCAACACCGCCACGCGCCCGCGCCGCGAAGTATTCGGCGAGTCGCGGCAGATGCTCGGCGCGATCTTCGAGCCCGGTATGCATCGAGCCCATAACCGCGCGGTTTCGCAGCGTGGTGAAGC
>VGUP01000004.1 GCA_016874175.1 Gammaproteobacteria bacterium
AAACTCGCCTTGAGCAGGCGCAAATTGCCGGGATCGAACTGCAGTCGTGGCTCGATGCGCGCTACCAGCACTCGACGTCCATCCGGATATTCGAATGCACCCTGCACTTTTTCGTGGCGCCAGCCCTCACCTTCGTAGACCAGGTAATACTGCATGTAGGCATACGCCGAGGATCCAGACCCAAAGAGCACCGGATTCCATACGGCGAGCACTCGGGGCGGATGGCTATCCATCGGGTCGGGTTGCATGCCCGGCATGGGGCCACCCACCGTCGGCCGCACGCCCCAACTGCGATCGCGCGCCATCACCCAATCGCGCACCTCGGTCCGCACTCCCTCGACCTCGATCCAACCGCTCGCAGTGCCGATTTGATGGAAGCGGATTTGATCTGCGCTCCGGCGATAACCGGTGAGCGTGCGTCGATCTTCGCGCTCCTCTGCCGTGCACGGCGTGATGCCGCGCAGCTCAAGATCGAAGGCGACCGGCTGTGCAGCGTTGCGCTCGAGCCTGACCCGAATGACTTTGAGCGGGTCAATGATTTGGTAGTGCAGCGGACCGACATTGATGTGATCAACATCGCTCGAGAGCGCACGACTCGCCCGGACCGACCATTGCTCGACGCCGCGACTGACGCCACCAAACCCATCGACGACATTACGATTGACGTACTTGCCAAAACCAAAGCTCACGGCGAGCGCGCCGCCGGGACTGAAGACACTCCCCCACACTTTCTCGGTCCATGAGGGATCGGTATGCAGTACTGTGGCATGGGTCTCGACGATCTGGTGGTTGAACCACTCATCTGCGGCGACCAATGGACCGATGCTTCCCGACATGTTCAGACTCCGAAGTTCAAATGCTCGGCATGAGCGGCGAGCAGCGTGGCGCCACCATTGCGCTCATCCATGTCCGAATCTTCGGGAATCCAACCGCGAGTTTTGAACATCTGCGCGATACGTGCCATGACGAATGCCAAGCGCCAGGCGGCATACACCTCGTAATACTCGAGATGCGTCGCCTGAAAGCCGCTCGCCCGTTCCCAGATCGCGATCGACTCGGCGCGCGACGGTAGCCCCGCCAGGCGCGGCACGCCGTAGCCACGTGACAATGAGTCATCGAGCATCAGCCACCACGCGAGATCATCGACGGGATCGGCGAGCGTCGCCTGCTCAAAATCGAGTACACCGGCGAGCTCGCCATCTTTGAATAGACAGTTGCCCAGTTTGGCGTCACCCCAGGAGAACACCAGCGGGTCTTGTTGCGACCTCGAACCGTGATGCGGTTGATTTACCCGCAGCCAGTGCTCCGCGGCGTGCAACAAAGGATAGCTTCGACCCGCGAGACTTTCCGCCCAAAGAATAGCGTGATGGTAATAGTCGAGTTGGCGTTTGAGCCCAGCCTCTTCGGCCAGAAAGCCCAAACCGAGAGCACGCCAATCGAGACGCGCCATGTGCGCGGCCGCCTCGAGCCCTGCCACCCAATAGCGTCGGCGAAGCGACTCAGGCAGGTCATGAAACCAACCTTCGAGGTGATAGAGCGGATTTTCGTTCGGAACCTGCCCCTCGATCTGCGCCATCAAATAAAACGGACTGCCAAGCACACTGGCGTCAGGCTCTACGCCCAATAGGCGCGGCACAGGCAACGCGGTCGCCGCGAGGGCCTGCATCACACGACACTGCCGCAGCACATCGTGGCCGGGATAAATGGCATCGCCCGAGGGCTGCAAGCGCAGCACAAAAGGCTGCTCGCGTCGCTGGCCACCCTCCCGCCAACGCAAGCTACCGAGCATCGTGATGTTGGAGTACCCCGCGCCCGGCACCGTGAGCGCGCCGAGTTCAAGATCTTGTCGCTGTGGGTGAGCAGAGCGCAGCCAAGGCAACAGACGCGGCGCAAGCTCGCTCATGCAGCCAGCTCTAGAGCCAGGTGCCGCGCGGATCGGGCCAAGGACTGACTTCGCTCGCGGACTGATCGATGCTGAATCGTCCAAAGCGACTCGCATGAAACGCGAGCGGCTGAGCGTTACGGGTGCTAACCTTATCGATGGCTCCGACAATGATCGTGTGATCGCCGCCCGGATAGAGGTGTGATACGTGGCACTCGATGCGCGCGAGCGCGCCTTCGATGTCGGGCGGCGTGGGATGGCTGCGCCACCAGGCTTCTACCTCGAACTTAGAAGCTTCGGAGCGCGCGAAGTGCAGTGCAATGTCTGCCTGATGCGCCGCCAGAATATGGATGGCGAACGGTGCGCTCAGTGTAAAGGCTTTGAGACTGCTGCTCTTGTTGCCTAGACACCAAAGAATGAGCGGCGGATCGAGCGAGACCGAGGTCACCGAATTGGCGGTCACCCCCACCGGCTCGGGTCCCGGATTGATCGCCGTCACCACTATCACGCCGGTGGTGAAGAGACCGAATCCTTTGCGTAACTCGCGTGGATCCATCGACAATCAGTAGACGCGCGCGGGGTGCTGCTTACGCGGTTCACCGAGCATCTCGCGGTAGGTCGGCGGCTGCTTGCCGTTACGATCCTTAAGTACGTAGTGCTGCGCGATCTCGGCGCCGACCAACGTCTGCCCGGAAAGCTTGGCGTTCTCGGGATCGGCGGCGATAGCGTAGAGAATGTCGCCCGAGAACTGCGGGGTCTCGACCACTTCGAGGAAGGGCGCGTATTGATCGGGACGCTCGCGGAAAGCCTTTTGCGAGCGTTCGGTGAGCAGCGGGCCCATCCACAAAGACACACAGCACACGCCAGTGTTTTCGAAATCGACCGCCATGTCGGCCGCGAACTTGTCGACGCCGACTTTCTGTGCGCCGTAGGCAGGCCCATGCATGTAGCACGCCGAGCCGAACGACGACGAGAAGGAGATCAGCCCCTTGCCCTGTCGCACCATGATGGGTGCTGCGTGGTAACACGCGTAATAAGCGGACTTCAAACCAACATCGAGGATACGCACGAGATCGACCGAACGCTTCCAAAACGGCTCGGGCAGGATGAGATCGTCATGAATGAAAGTTACGTTGTTATGCAGAATGTCGATGCGGCCCTGCTCGCGCTCGACCTGCTTGATGAGTGTCTCGATTTGCGCGGGCTGCTCGTGATCACACACGACGGCGATGCCTTTGCCGCCCGCAGCGGTGATCCCATCAGCCGTGCGCTGCACCGTACCGCCGAGAAAGTGATCTTCTTCGCGTGTGCTGCGCCCGGTGACATATACCGTCATGCCCTTGTCGCCGAGCGCGAGTGCAATCCCCTTGCCTGCCCCGCGGCTTGCACCGGTGACGATGGCGACTTTCGGTTGGTAATCGGACATGGCGATACTCCTGCTATGACCGTCGTGCAAGATCGAGGTAAATCGGTGTTTCGCCACCACCGTGCACGGCGATCTGCGCGCCGCTGACATAGGCCGCGAGGGACGAGCAAAGGAAAACACAGGTACCGGCGACATCCTTCGGCTCGCCCATGCGACGCAGTGGCAACATCTCGCCAATGCGCGCCACGCCTTCGCTGCCACCGTAATGCGCCAGTGAATTTGGCGTCGCGATCAGGCCGACGATGAGCGCATTGACACGAATATTCTTTGACCCCCACTCCATCGCCAGTGACTCGGTGAGATTCACGAGCCCAGCCTTAGCGGCGCCGTAAGCCGCGCTCCAGGGCGAGGCGCGCACCGCCGAGACGCTCGCGATGTTGATGATGGAGCCGCCCGCCGGCTGTTGGTGCATCACCTGATAGGCTGCCTGGCTCATGAAAAAAGGCGCCGTGAGGTTCAGCTGTATGATCTTCTCGGTGAGCGCGGGGTCAGCATCCGCCGAGGGTACCTCGGCGCTGCCGCCGGCGTTATTGATGAGCGCATCGAGCCGACCGTACTTGGCGACGACGCGCTCGATCAGCGATCGACACTCGGCAACCTTGCGCACGTCGCAGCTGCGGTAATCGACTGTCCGGTCGGCATACCGCGGCAGCTCCGCAGGGGCGCGACGCGAGCAGGCGACCACGGTCGCCCCCGCCTCCAAAAATCGCACGCTGATGCCCGCACCGATGCCGCTTACGCCGCCGGTGACCAGCACCACCTTGCCGGTAAAATCGAGTACCCCGTCCAGTTGATTGCCCCGCACGGCGAATGCGTAAAAAAATGCTATGTTATTTACGCGTAACGACGATTCTAGTACCAATTCATACGTCGGTCGCGAATTTTTCGACAGGGGTCAGCGACGAATCATGCAATCGGAGGGCCTCAACACCCTACCGGGCGCCCTTGCCCGGGCCGCAGCCACGTATGGCGGGTTGATCGGCATCGAGGACGGCTCACAGCGCCTGTGCTTCGTCGAGCTCAAATCCCTCGTCGATCAAACCGCCGCGGCCTTTGTGGCCTCCGGAATTCGGGTGGGCGATCGCATCGCCATCTGGGGTCCAAATGCCGCGAGCTGGATCATTGCGGCGCTCGGTGCGCAGTCGGCAGGCGCCGCCATCGTTCCGCTCAATACCCGGTTCAAGGGTCGCGAAGCGGGCTATATCTTGCGTCGCAGCGGCGCCCGCATGCTCTGCTACTCGGGCCGCTTTCTGGGTATCGACTTCGCCGGACTCCTGAAGGACGAATCGCTGCCCGAGCTGCACGAACTCATCGAACTCGACTCTTCCGCGTGGGCAAATTTCTTGATGCGGGCCACGCCGCAAACAGAGGTTGAAGTCACAACGCGACTGGCGAAACAGCGCCCGGAGGATCTCGCCGATGTGATGTTCACCTCCGGAACCACGGGCGCGCCCAAGGGTGTGATGGCGAGCCACGGGCAAAACGTTCGTGTCTTCAGCGAGTGGAGTTCCATTATCGGACTCGGCCCACAAGATCGATATCTCATCGTCAATCCGTTTTTCCATGCCTTTGGTTACAAGGCTGGCTGGCTGTCCTGTCTGCTGACGGGAGCGACCATCCTGCCGATGGCCGTATTCGACGCCGCAGAGGTCATCCGCCGGATCGCGGCGGATCGCATCAGCGTGCTGCCTGGCCCGCCCACGCTTTTTCAATCGATGCTCGCGCATCCCTCTCTCGATCGCGCGAGCACCTCGAGCTTGCGCCTCGCGGTCACGGGCGCCGCCAACGTGCCGGTTTCTCTGATCGAGCGGATGCGTGACAAGCTCGGCTTCAAGACCATTGTCACGGGCTATGGACTCACCGAATCGACTGGCACGGTCAGCATGTGCCGACCCGGCGACGACCCGCAGACCATCGCGCAAAGTTGCGGCGCACCGCTGCCGGGCGTCGAAGTCAAGGTGGTCGACGATGCCGGTCGCGAACTACCGCGCGGCAGCGAAGGCGAACTTTGGGTGCGCGGCTACAACGTGATGCAGGGTTACCTCGACGACGCCGAGGCCACCGCCGCGGCAATCGACAGCGAGGGCTGGCTGCACACCGGCGATATCGGCACCATGGATACGCATGACTACCTGCGTATCACCGATCGCAAGAAAGACATGTTTATCACCGGCGGTTTCAATTGTTACCCCGCCGAAATCGAATCTTTGATCAGCGCCCACCCTGCCGTGGCGCAGGTCGCGGTGGTCGGCATCGCCGATGAGCGCTTGGGCGAAGTGGCTGCCGCCTACGTGGTGCTGCGTCCGACGGTAAAGCTCGAGCCGTCTGATTTCATTGCCTGGTGTCGCGACAACATGACCAACTACAAAGTGCCGCGGCGCGTGCATTTCGTAGATCAACTGCCGACGACCGCTTCGGGGAAAGTACAGCGATACGCCCTGCGCTACACCCACGACGGCGCGCGCAAGGCTTGAGCCAGAGCATGACCAGCCCCTGGTTCTCGCAAGTCGAGCAAGTGCAAGTCATCGACGACCCCGAGGTCTTTCGGTGGGATCTCGATACGGATTTTTTGGTGGTGGGTTCCGGCGCAGCGGGCGCGAGCGCCGCAGCCGAGGCCGGCGAACAAGGCCTGCGGGTCACCATGATCGATCGTTATGCGGGTGGCGGCGCGAGCGCAGCGAGCGGCGGCGTGCTTTATGCCGGCGGCGGCACGGCCATCCAGCGCGCGGCGGGTATCGACGACAACCCCGAGAACATGTTCGCCTACTTGTCGATGGAAACGCGCGGCTGCGTGACCGAGCGCACCTTGCGCCGATTTTGCGAGCAGAGCGCCGAGACCGTCGACTGGTTGATGGCCAAGGGCGTGGAGTTTCGCGCGAGTCTCTATCCCGACAAGACCTCTTATCCGCAGATCGATTACTTTCTCTACCACTCCGACAATTCTTTGTTGCCGGAATATACGGCGCGTGCCAAATCTGCTGCGCGCGGTCATCGCGGCGCCGGGCGACTCTCGCGCAAGCAGATGCTCACGGCCGTGGGTCTTGGCGGATCCATCGTCTGGCCGCTGCACGACTGGTTGCGCGAGCAAGGGGCGAATGTCATGCCCTACACCGAGGCCCGTCAGCTGTTGGTGGATCGCAGCGGACGCGTCATCGGCGCCAAGCTCCTCGAGCTGCCCGCGAGCAAAGCACGCGATGAATTCATCGCTCACCAACGCGCCGCGCAGCGACTCTACGCGCTCATTCCGCCCATTCTTCCCGGGGCGCATCATCTGCTGCGCTTCGCCGTATGGCGCTTCAAGAAAGCGGCCACCATCGAGGCCACACGGCGTGTGGTGCGTTACGTCCGTGCGCGCAAGGGGCTTTGCCTCGCCGCAGGCGGCTTCGTCTTCAACCGACGCATGCTCGCGCATCACGCACCTCGCTATCTCTCGGGCTACCCGCTCGGCACCCCGGGCGATGATGGCAGCGGCATTCACTTGGGCCTCTCGGCGGGGGCTGCTACGGATCGCATGGATACCGTGACCGCGTGGCGCTTCATCAATCCGCCCAAGGCTTGGGCCGAGGGTATCGTCGTCAATCGGCGCGGCGAGCGCATGGTCAATGAAATGGCCTATGGCGCGCGCCTCGGCCACGAAATCGCCGAGAAGCATGACGGTGAAGGCTGGCTGATCCTCGATGGCGCACTGATCGAGAAGTCGAGACAACAGATCGCGCCGGGCAAGACGCTCGCCTTCCAGCGTGATCTCGCAAGGCTCAATATGATGATCGGTCGGCGCACGGCAAAAAGCCTCGCGGGTCTTGCTCAAAAATTGGGTATCGATGCCACGGGGCTGGAGCGTACGGTCGAGCGTTATCGGCAGGCCGCGCAGGGCGTCGCGGTCGATGAATTCGGCAAACCGGCCAGCGACTGCGCGACACTACTGCAGTCCCCCTTCATGGCGATCGATGTAGGGCTTGCCGCGAAGCTCTTCCCCTGTCCCACCCTGACACTGGGCGGTCTGGTCGTCGATGAAGACACGGGCGAGGTACGCAGTACCGCCGGACACGCTATTGAAGGTCTTTATGCGGCGGGACGCACGGCAGTCGGCGTCAGTTCCGGGCTCTATGTCTCCGGACTCTCGATCGCCGACGGCATTTTTTCAGGACGTCGCGCGGGGCTGCATGCGGCGCGTGGCGTGACGTGGCAGCGCACTCGAAGCTGACAACACAATAAAAGATCAAACGAGGCAGACGACAATGACTCAAGGCCAGCAGATAATACGCGGCGGAATAGGGTTCCTACTGGCGGCAAGCGTGGCGTCTTCCATCGGCGGCCTACCATTCAATACCCTGCCGATTCTACTCGGCGCGTTCGCCGATCGTCTGGCGCTTGGCCCAGCAGAGCTCGGTACCTTGGGCAGCGCCTGCACAGGTGGCTATCTCATCAGTACGCTGCTCGGTCCGCTCTGGGTCGATCGCGTACCTTGGCGACTGGCCACCGGCGTAGCCGTCGCGGGGACCGCCGCCGCGCTCATGTGGAGCGCGCATTCTTCGGACGCGCCCTACGCGCCGCTCGCCGCGTTCGGTTTTGCGGCTGGGCTGATGCATTCGCTCGGTATGCGCATGGTCGGTGAAGTCGCCAACAAAGAGCGCGCCTTCGGCGCACGACTTTTGACTGAGCTCATCATCGTCGCTGCCCTGCTCTTCTTTCTGCCCATCCTCATCGCGAGCAGAGCCATCGAAGGCGGTATGTCGCTGCTCGCCATTGCCGTAGTCGCGATGGGATTTTCCGCCTTCTTCATTCCGCACGGACCGAGCGTACATCACGACGCCACGGCCTCGGCGACATCGCCTGCGTCGACGGTCAGCGCGGCAGGCTGGCTGGCGCTGGCCATCTTTGTGGTGTTTGCCTGTGGACAGGTGGCACTCTGGGTATTCATTGAGCGCATCGGTCGCAGCATCAATGTCGCGGCTGATGAAATGGGCCTCGTATTCTCGATGCTGAAAGTAGTCGGCGGCCTGAGCGCTGCGCTCGTCGCCCTGCTCGGCGATCGACTCGGCAATCGCTGGCCGCACATCATCGGTTTCGTCGTCATCGCCATCGGTGTGGCACACCTCGCCGCCCCGTCATCGTTCATGATCTATGCACTCGGCGCCTGGATCTGGGAGGGCGCGTTCACCGTCTGCTGCGTCTATCAGACTGCAGCCATCGCCAAGCTCGATCGCAGCAACAAGCTCGTGGTGCTCGTCCCCGCAGCGTTTGCCGTCAGTGCTTTCGTCGGGCCGGAACTTGCCGGTCGACTCGCTGAAAGCGGCGGCTTTACGCCGCTCTTCATTCTGGCGGTCGGTTGCGCGGCCATTCCGGCCGTGGCCTATTGGACATTGTCGCAGCGGGTCACCCCGACATGAGCGGCATTGCAGACCCGAAAGTTCAGCCGCGCTTCTCCGACGAGCACAATCCGACATTCGGTCAAGGTGCACTGCGGCGACGCGTGAAACTGATCGCCGAGAAAGGCCTGGTGCGCGCGGGCGTGGAAGATTCTTATCACTCCTTTCGTCTGACCCTGCGCCATGACGGGGCGCGCATCACCGCGATCGAACCCGTTTTTTTGCGTGTACCGCTCACCACCTGCCCCTCGGCTGAACAACCGCTGCGGGGCTTCATCGGCATGCCGCTCAATCTGCCTTGGCGTCAGTTGGTCGCTCAAGAAAATCCGCGCGCCCACTGCACGCATCTGCACGATCTCTGTCAGCTCGCGATGGCGCAGGCGCGTCGCAGCGGGTCGCGTAGTTACGAAGTGACGGTGCCCGATGAATTCCCCGATCCGGTGTGGACGACGCTGTATCGCGACGGCAAGTTGGTGCTGCGCTGGAAAACCTTTCGCGGCACGGTGCTCGAGCCCGAAGCCTACGCCGAGCGGCCCCTGCTGCGGGGCTTCTCTTCGTGGGCGAACACCGAGTTTTCGGGCGATGATCTCGAGGCCGCGCTCGTGCTGCACAAAGCCTATTTCGTCAGCCGCGCCCGCTCCTGGAATGTCGAAGCCTCCGCGGGCAAAAGCGTCGCTCACCATGAAGTGATGCGCGGCGCCTGCCATAGCTACAACGAACCGCAGATGTCGGTGGCGATACGCAATCGCGACAACAATATCGACACCAGCGATCCTGCCCTGCCCCTGCTTGCCGATCTCGACTGACTTTTCGGAGAACGGCCATGAACAAACTTTTCGATCTTTCTGGACGGGTCGCTCTCGTGACCGGCGCGGGCCAAGGCATGGGCCTCGGTATCGTACGCGCACTGGCGACGCAGGGCGCACGCGTGCTCCTCAATGATTACCACGCCGATCGCGCGCAGGCCGCAGCCGCGGCGTTGCGCGAACAGGGTCTCGAGGTCAGCGCAGCCCCCGGCGATATCACCGCGGCCGGCGCTCCGGAATCTTTGGCAGTAAAAGCTCGCGAGATCTATGCCGATATCGATGCGCTCGTGAACAACGCGGGCGTGCCGATCGGCATGTCGACCTCGCTACGCACTTTCGAGCATCTCGGCAGTGCCGACTTCGAGCGGCAACTCGATCTGAACTTTCGTGCCGTCGTCAATCTTTGCCGAGCTGTACTGCCCGCGATGCGGCAAAGAAATTTTGGTCGCATCGTCACCATTTCATCTGAGTCTTGGCGACTCGGCCAAAGCATGGGCCTCACCGACTACGCCGCCGCCAAGGCAGCCACCATCGGTTTCATGCGCAATCTCTGCAAAGAGGTCGGTCCTGATGGCATCACGGTGAATGTGCTGTCGCTGGGCGCCATGAACAACTACGGTTACGATGACATCGCGCGCAAAGTCACCGCGGTCGGCCGTGCTGGTACGCCGGAAGACGTGGGTGCGGCAGTCGCTTATCTCGTCGCCAACGAAGCGAGTTGGATGACCGGCCAGATGATTCCGCTCAACGGCGGCTCGACGACCTGCTGAGCTCGCTAGCGCCGCGACGTTTCTTCGAGTTGCGGCGGCGCGTAACGCCCATCGAGCACGCTGGGACCGGGCTCGTACAGCCTGAGAATGAGGTAATACGGGCCCTCACCCACCGGCAGCCAATTCTCGCGCCGATCGCGCGGCGGGTCGCGCGCGATGCGAACGGTAAACGAGCCGTCCGCAGCCATCCTGAAACCCTCGCTATGATCGCCGATGCTGTAGCGCTCCATGGCGTTCGGCATCAGTGAAAAATCTTTGGCCTGATACGCGCTCAGCGACCAAAAGGCACCGACCGGCGGTCGCGCCCCAGCCGGAAAATGCAGTAGGTAATCCTGCTCGCCTCGCAAGGGCTGCCCGCGAGAGTCGCCCGTCAGCGCGGCATAGACCGTTTCCTCGGGCAGGTTTGCGTAGCCCCCGAAGGCCACCGTCGCGCGCATAAGGTAATCGTGCCCGTAGCGACCGAGTGTCAGCGGAAAAATCCAGCCATTGCGAATATCCGGCATCGGTCGTTGCGAAGCCGCGCGCAGCATCGCCCGCGCATCATCGATGGCGCGCTGCAAACCCCGGCGCGTCGCTTCACTGCTGCGCGAGAGATCAAAAGCCCGCGCGGGCCCGAAGCCCACGGCATCGAACTGAGCAAGCAGCGCCTCTTCACCGCCCACGCGCGGGTTATCGCGCAGCCACCAATTGAGCACTGCAAAGAATTCGGGTGTTTCGGTGGGCTGCCAAGGCTCGACCGACTCGAACTCTGCGGTGGGCGGCATCACGCGCTCACCGCGCTGCCAACGCGCAAGCGGTATGACATGAAAACCCTGGAGCACCGAACGCGCCGCCGTTAAATCATTTGCACCCTTGACGAGCACGCGCCCCAGCACCCACGCCTGATGCGTCGGCAAGCGAATCTCGCGCACGCCGGCGGGTACCTCACCTTTGAACGCCGGACCCACGAGCGCGAAGTCCTGCGCGGCAGTGCCCGTGGTCCGTCGACCCACATGCTGTACTTCGGAGTAAAAGTCGGTGATGGCGAGCGTGTAATAACGACCGACCGTATCGGGTGCGCGAATGATCATGGGTTCATCGCGCAGATCGAACCAGCCGCTGAGATAGAGCGTATCGCTGTTGGGCGCGCGCAGCGTCCCAGCGGTCGTCGGCGTGACGCGCTCGCGAAACCGGTAGAACTGATTGATCGCCGCACGCGGCGCCGAGGGCGGCGCGCCTGACACACGCTGCGTCTCGCGGTACATGTTTTGCAGCATGTCGACGATGGGAAAGCCATAGAGGTAGGCGAGCGTGCCAACATGATAGGTGTGCGCTTCTTCGAGCTGCGCCGTCGCGAGCACACGCGGATCCGCGGGGGCCTCGGCCTGCGCCACAGAGAGCCCGAGCCCGATTGCGAGCGCAGGCACCCAGACAAGCAAAGTCGCCGAAATCACTGACCGGCGGTTAGCACTCACCAAGCCCTCACCCTGTCCTCTTGCTCATCCGCTCACCGCCAACTCACCCGCAGCGGCAAACTTTTGAGGCCGCCGGTGAAGTTGCTCTCGATGCCGCGGACTGGCCCCGCAAGCTCCACCTCAGCCAATTGCGGCAGCAGGCTGGTGAAAAATGCTCGGATCTCGGTCAGCGCGAGCAGTCGACCGAGACAGTGGTGCACGCCATGCCCGAAGCCAAGATGCGGATTCGGTTTGCGATCGATCCGCAACGCAAACGGATCGGCGAACGCCAGCGCATCGCGATTCGCCGAATTGAAGAACAAGGTCACCGACTCGCCTTGCGCGATGCGCACGCCATGAACTTCGGTGTCACGGGTGGCGGTGCGACAAAAGTGCCTGACCGGCGTGCTCCACCGCACCACTTCGTCGGCGAGCGTACGCGCCATCTCCGGCGTCGGCTCAAAGCGAGCGCGCTCCGCCGGGTTTTCGACCAAGGCTTGCATGCCGTTCGCCAGCGCCGCACTCGTCGTCTCATGCCCCGCAGTGACCACGATGAGCAGATAGGACAGCGTCTCGACCGGGCCGAGCGGTCGGCCGTCGATACGCGCCCCGGCAATCAGGCTGACGAGATCCTCGCCCGGATGTCGGCGGCGATGCCGCACGATGTCGCGAAAATAGCCAAATAATTCGCCGACCACGTCAACGCCGTAGGCCTCCGATTTGCGCAACTCCGGATCGCTGGCGTTCAGCAGCTGCTGCGTGGTGCGCAGAATGAAGGGCGCGTCGCACTCGGGCAGGTCGAGAATCGACATGATCACTGATAACGGGAACCATACCGCCACCTCACGTGCAAAGTCGATTTCTTTCCCCTCTGCTCGCATGCGGGCAATCGAGCGCTCGACCATCGCATCGACCTGCCCCTCGAGTCGACGTACGCCAACCCCCATGAACCAGGACTGCGTCAGCTCGCGAAACTTGCGGTGCTCGGGCTCGTCCATGTCGATGAGCGTACGCACCCGCTCGCGTCGCCCGCGCTTGCGATTTTCTTCACGCGCCTGCAACCACTCGACGAGATCCCCCAAGGGCCGTTGCGACAACCGCGCCAGCGTCATCAGCACCCTTAGAGTTTCACGCAGGCCGCCGGCCATGGCCGAGCCCGACTGCTCTTCAATCTCGCGCGGAATGAGGCAAAGTCGCGGCTCGTTGATGAAGAGCTCATGCTGACGCTCGATCGCCAAAATGTCATCATGCCGCAAGATCGCCCAGAACGGCCGATACGGCGCACGATCGACCCACGCCACGGGCGAGATCTCACGCAGCCGCGTGAACTCGGCATCGAGTGCCCGCATGTCGCCGTAAAGTTTCGGCGACGTGATGTCGGTTTCGAGACTGCGACGGTCTCGCGGTGCAATGCTGGCGACGGCGGCAGTGCCGCTCACGCACTCTCGCCTGCGGCGTGCGCGGTGGCGTGCAAGGCTGCGAGATAACCAAAAGTCATCCCGGAACCCAAGGTGGCGCCCGCCGCCGGATAGCTCTTACCCATCGACGAAGCCGAGCAATTGCCGGTGGCATAGAGCCCGGGAATCGGCACGCCGTCAACATTGAGCGCGCGTGCATGCTCGTCGGTGACGATGCCCCCGTTGGTACCGATATCGCAGGGCTGTATGGGAATCGCATAGAACGGCGCCTTGGCGAGTGGCGCGAGGCAACAATTCGGTGTCACCGCCGGATCACCGTAATAACGATCATAGAGACTCTCGCCGCGCGCGAAATCTTCGTCCTTGCCGGTAGTTGCCTGCGCGTTGAAACGTTCGATCGTCGCCTGCAGATTGTCGGCCGGCACGCCGATCTGCTGCGCGAGTTCGCCGATCGAAGCCGCCGAACGCAGGATGGCGCGCATGCTTGGGCGAATGCTGCGATCAAAACTCGGCGGGCCCGGAAAAATCGGCCCGAGCGCATACTTGCCGCGATAGCGCCCATCAAAGATAAACCAGCTAGGGACCGTGCCCCCGTCACTCGCACGATACCCTCGGGCCATCAGGCCGCCCGTCACGTGATAAGAGGCGGCTTCGTTGCAGAACCTGCGCCCTGCTCCATCGACCATGATGGAACCCGGCAACGAACGCTCGACGAACATCGGCCGCGCGCGATCTTCATCGGCGAGTTTGTAGCCCGGCGCCCACCACGCCGAATCGAGATTGGCCATTTTGGCGCCAAGCTGCATGGCAGCGATCGTTGCTGAACCCGTATTGAAAGGATTGCCCGCCGACCACGCCGTTGTCGTCGGTCCGGGCAGATGGCGCGTGCGCAACTCCGCGTTCCGCTCAAAGCCCCCGGAAGCCAGAATAACGCCGCGACTCGCATGGATGCGCTGCGGAATACCGTTGTTGAGCACCTGCGCACCCACGACGCGACCGTTTTCGACGATGAAGCCCGTGAGTTCGGTCGATAGCTGCATCGGTACCTTGCGCTTGCGCAAAGACCAGCGCAGCCGCGCGACCAGCGCGCCGCCGCCCGTGAGTCTTCGGTCACGCGAGGTTTTCCAGCGCTGCCGCACGTCGAGGTAATACTTGGCGGCGATCTTCAAAAATATCTGCTTGGCACCCTTCGATTGCGTGATCAGCGGGTGCGCCTCGCGCGCGGTCCAGTTGATGCACCCGAAAGCGGTGGTGCCGACGTGCGGCGGTTGCAGCATCTCAAACTCGCCGCCGAGTACATCGCAATCGATGGGCAGCGCCTGGCAGCTTCGAAACCCGGACCGACCACCCGGCAACTCTGGATGGTAGTCACAATATTTCGTGAGACTTTCGAATTTAACGTCGGTTTTTTCATCCAGCCAGCGAAACATGCGCGGTGCGTACTCGACAAAAGCGCGGATGCGCTGCGGCGACGAGAAACCCTCTGCGAGCGCCGTGATGTAGCGCTCGGCATCTTCGGCGCTATCGCTCCCACCCGCGGGGCCGATGAGATGGTTGTTCGGAATCCAGATCGTGCCGCCCGACGTCGCCGAGGTACCACCGAAAAGATGCCCCTTCTCGATGATCAAAACTTTGGCGCCCTGATCGGCTGCCGTGAGTGCCGCAGTAAGCCCACTCGCGCCGCTGCCGACGACGAGAGCTTCGGTTTGCTGATCAGGCAGAGAGGTCGGTTGCACGCAGGTAACTCCTGAAATGAACTACTCGATCAAACGAAGCGAACCGAGGCCCGGCCCAGCTGATCGAGATCGAGTTCGAAGACATCGCCGGGTCGAGCAGGTTCCAGCGGCACCAGCGAACCCGAGAGAATGATATCCCCGGCATCGAGGGTGACGCGGTAGGCGCCCAAGGTATTGGCAAGCCAAGCCACGGCGGCCAGCGGCGAGCCCTGCACGGCAGATCCAAAGCCCCGCGAGAGCGGCGCGCCATTCTTACTGACGCGGACCTCGAGCGCCGCAAGATCGAGCCCCTGCGGCGAGCGTCGCTCGGCGCCTAGCACGAAAAGGCCACAGGACGCGTTGTCGGCAACGGTATCGACGATACGGATATCCCAACGATCGATGCGCGAGTCAACGATTTCAAAACAGGCAGCCACGCTCACTGTCGCCGAGAGTACGTCAGCTTCGGTGACCCCGGGCCCCTTCAGCGAAGATCCGAGAATCAGGGCGATTTCGGCCTCGGCACGCGGCTGGATCATGCGTTCGCCGATGACGATGGTGCCGCCGTCATCGACCTGCATCGCATCAGTCAAAAAACCGAAATCGGGTTGATGCACGCCCAGCATGTCCTGCACGGCCTTGCTGGTGACGCCGATCTTCTTGCCGACGATACGTTCGCCCGCGGCAGTCCGGCAAGCCATGCAGCCCAAAGAAATCGCGTAGGCATCATCGATCGTGAGCCAGGGATGGCTCGTGCGCAGCGGAGGCAGCGTACGGCGCTCGCGCCACGCGGCGTGCAAATCTGCGGCAATCTTTGCGACCTCCGCAGCGCGCGCCGCGGCCGAAAGGTTCGAGGAATCAGGTTGCGAGGAAGTGGATGACATGACGATTGAACTCCGCAGCGCGCTCGATCATCACCCAATGACCGACGCGCGAATAAATCACGAGCTCGCTTTGCGGGCAGGCGGCCGCCAGCTTGAGCGCGCTCGACGCCGGACAGAACTGATCCTCAACGCCCCAGAAACCGAGGATGGGCAGCGTGAGTTCCGGCAGGCGTGGTGAAAGATCGGGGATCCGCATCCGACCGAGCACATCCTGGGGCATCAGCTTCAAAATCGCGAAGCGCTCGGCCACGAGAGAATCGGTGACATGCTGCGGATCGAAAGCCAGCATCTGCAGGATGCCGCGCAACCACTGCAGGTTGATCTCACCACCGACAAAGCCCGAGACCATTTTTTGTATACCGGGCATCTTGAAATAGATTTCGGTGGTCTCGATGCCGCCGCAGCCCATCACGATGAGCTTGCGAACGAGACCGGGTCGCGCGAGACAAATACCTATCGAGACTGCGCCACCCAAAGAATTGCCGACGAGCACGCAATCCCGAACCTCGAGTGAATCGAGCAGCTCGAGCGTCGTCGAAACAAACAGCTCGAGGGTGTAGTCGAGACCCGTGGGCTTCGAGGAATAGCCGAAGCCGATCAAGTCGGGAACGATGACGCGGTGCCCGGCAGCGCGCAGCGGCTCGATGTTGTGGCGGAAGTTGCTCCAGCCGTTGGCTCCCGGACCACTGCCCTGCAGCAGCACCACGGTCGACCCGCCGCTCTTGCGGCTCGCGGCCCCGGTGTCGTGGAAATGCAGTTCGTGCCCGCTTGGCAGCTGGCGTATCTCCGCCGCCGGCGGACCACCCTCAGCCATGGCTGCAGCCGCGATTTCACTCATTGTATATGCCCCCGTCGACCCCATGACGGTGCCCAACGATAGTGCGTTTTCGCGGAAGCGGCAAACCCGGCTCGTAGAACCAGCCGCCGAAAACGATGGAGAATGCGATTTCCGGCCGCCCGAACGTTCAAATGCGTAAAAAGATCGTCCGTATTTTACGCATCACGCTTGCGCAGCCCCACCCCCGGCGCTAGCATCGACACGGGGTTAGACACTCTTCAGCCTCAGACATCTATCAGGGGGATCACCATGGCTACCGCCGCCGCCCACGTTTTCGAGGATCAGATTCCGACACGCGCCGAACTCGTTCGTCGCGCCCGCGCCATGTTGCCCGCGCTCAAAGCGCGACAGACCGAGGCCTACACCAATCGTCGACTGCCGGCTGAGACCGTGCACGAAATAGTCGAGGCCGGCTTCTTCCGCATCTTGCAGCCGAAGCGCTACGGCGGCTACGAGATGGATCCGCAGGTTTTCTTTGATGTGCAGATGACGCTGGCCGAGGCTTGTATGTCCACGGCTTGGGTACTCGGCGTGGTCGGCTGCCATCCCTACCAGCTCGCGCTGTTCGATGATCGGGCGCAGGCCGAAGTGTGGGGGTCGAACTCCGACACGCTCGTCAGCTCGTCGTATCAGCCGGTCGGCAAAGTCGAGGTTGTCGAGGGTGGCTTCAGGCTTTCGGGCCGCTGGGGCTTCTCGAGCGGCAGCGAATATTGCGATTGGATCCTGCTCGGCTCGCTGATTTTTAATAAAGATGGTCCGCCCGAGATGCGCACCTTCCTGTTGCCGCGCAAGGACTACAAGATTCTCGACAACTGGCACACCTTCGGCATGCAAGCCACGGGTAGCCAGGACATCGTGGTCGAAAACGCCTTTATTCCCGAGTACCGCACGCACAAAGCCATCGACGGCTTCATGTGCAAAAACCCGGGTCAGGCGGTCAACACCGGCCCGCTATACAAGTTGCCTTGGGCGCAGGTGTTCGTTCGCTCCGTCTCGACGGCGAGCATCGGTGCCGTACAGGGTGCGCTTGATGCTTTCGTCGACGTCGGCAAGAAGCGCGTGTCGACCAACACCGGCAAGGCCACCAAACAGGATACGAGCGCGATCCTCGCCGCTGCGCGCACGCAGTCGGCGGTGGACGAGATGAAGACTCTGCTCTATCGCAATTTTGACGAGATGATGGCGACGGTGCGTGCAGGCGGCGAGCTCACCATGGAGCAGCGCGTGCGTTATCGCTACCAGTCCTCGCAGATCGGCCGCCGCTGCGCCGACCTCATCGACGATCTGATGCCGCTGCTCGGCGGCCGCGCGATCTACACCGACAGCCCGATCATCCGTTACTGGCTAGACGCCAATGCGGCGCGTGCGCACGTCGCCAACGACCCGAACCTGATCGGCTCGACGCTCGGCGGCATGTACATGGGCGAGCAGCCCCAAGATTTCTTCGTGTGACGCCATGGCCAAGACCGCGGACTACAACATAGGACCGCACACCTTCCCGCGCGGCTGGTTCATGATCGGCATCTCGAGCGAGATCACCGACCAGCCGCAGGGCGTGCGCTATTTCGGGCGCGATTTTGCGCTCTATCGCGGCAAGAAAAGCGGCAAGGTCATTCTGCTCGATGCGTATTGCCCGCACATGGGCACGCACCTCGCCAAAAATAAAACGTCATATACGGCGCGCGACGGGCATGTGATCGACGATGACATCCAGTGCCCCTATCACGCCTGGCGTTTTGGCGCGGACGGTCGTTGCAATCACATCCCCTATTACAACGGCGTGATTCCCAAGGCGGCCAGCGTTAAAAGTTGGCCGGTGCGCGAGCATGCCGGACTCGTTTTCATGTGGCACGACCCCGAAGGCGGCGAACCCGACTTCGACCTGCCGGCACTCAGCGAATACGGCCAGCCGCATTGGGTGCCGTGGAATGTCGACAAACTCGGCGTGATGGCGAGCCATCCGCAGGAAGTCATCGACAACATCGCCGACTTGCCGCACCTCGGCCCAATCCACGGTTCAACCGTGGAATACTTTGAGAACGAGTTCCGTGGACACAAGGCTATTCAGCGTCAGGCCGGTGGCCATCGCACGCTGGTCGCGGGGCCCAACGACAAGCTTTACACCGACACGGTCTATCACGGCCCCGGAATTCTGGTCTCGCATCTCACCGGACTTTTTGACACCGTGCTGCTGATCGCGCACACGCCGGTGGACGATGGCGTGATCGAGGTCTGGCACGCCCTGCTCGTCAAAACGCCGAACGCGGTGCCAACTGATGCCGATCGCGAGGCCGCGCGCGGCTTCAATGAATCGAGCCGACTCGCGTTCCTGCAAGACTTCGAGGTCTGGGGTAACAAGCGCGCCGCGATCAACATCCTGCAGATTCCGACCGACGGCCCCTTTCACAAGGCCCGCATCTGGTACAAGCAGTTCTATCACCCGCGCAGCGAAGCCAAGCGCATCATCGGACCGATTGAGGGTGTGCACGTGGTTCCTGGCACACCGGGTTGGCCGCTTGATCGCGTGTCCTGATTCGCAGGGCCCAACCCGGCAGTCCGTTCACGCCGGTAAAAGTTTGGCGGCATCAGAGACCTGCGGCGAGCGCCGCTTCGCGCGCCCAGACATAGTCGGGTTTGCTCGTGTTGGTGCGCTGCACCGGCGCTGCAAAGACTAGCGCGCGCGGCACTTTGTAACCCGCAATCAGCGTGCGGCAATGCTCGCGCAAAGATTCTGCATCGACTGTGCCGCCCTCGCGCGATATCCCGTCTCGCAGTGACACCACGGCGACCACACGCTCGCCCCAGCGCGGGTCAGGCACGCCGACGACGAGCGCATCAAACACGGCCGGATGGGCCTTGAGGGCCTGCTCAACTTCCTCCGGGAATACTTTCTCGCCGCCGGTATTGATGCAGGTCGAGCCGCGTCCGAGCACCGTCACCGAACCATCAGCCTCGAGCCGCGCGGAATCCCCCGTGATAGCGAGCCGCTTACCCTCAAGCGTGATGAAGGTGTGCGCCGTGCGCTCCGGATCGCCGAAATAACCCTGCGGCAACGGACCGCTGCGCGCGAGCACACCCTCTTCACCGGGCGCGGCAAAGCGCGAGCGGTCGACAACCACGTGAATATCGGGGCGTGGTACGAAACGCATCAGACCGCTGCCCTCGGCGGCGGCGCCCGCACCAAGCGTGCCAGACTCGGTGGTGCCCAAAGAACTGCTGGTGTGCAGCCGCGGCAAAGAATTGCGCAAAGATTGCTGCACGGCCTGTGAAAAGACAGCGCCGCCAGAGCCGACATGCACCAGCGTCTCGAGGGACCACCTTCCCGGATGGGCCGCGAGGGCATCAGCAAGCGGCCGACCCATACCATCGCCCACGATGACCAAAATATTCACGCGCTCGCGAGCGCAGAGATCGAGCGCATTCACGGGGTCGAAACTGCGCCCCGCCTGCAACACGATCGTGTGCCCGGCAAAGATCGATGAGAGCGCGGCCCAGAGTGCAGCGCCGTGCATCAGCGGCGCCACCGGAAACGTCACGAGCGGCGGCGATTCACGCACGCGATCGATAATTTCTTCGGGCGTCGTGATCGGCCCCTCGCGCGAAAAAAAACCACCGCCGCCGAGCGACGCGAGCAGCATGTCGTGGTGGCTCCAGACCACGCCTTTCGGTATGCCGGTGGTCCCGCCGGTATAGATGATAAGCGCGTCATCGCTGCGCGGTACGCGTGCCGGCGCGGGCAGATTGGTGCCTTCGCGCAGCGCGGCAGCAAAACCCGTGTCGCCCTCGCCCTCGCCCTCGCCTGCTGCGACCACGATGCGCGGACAAGATCTGAGACCGCGAACGTGCGGCAGGAATTCGCGCTCGACGATGGCCGTACCTGTCTTGGCATTGTCGTAGAGATACTCGAGCTCCGCCTCGACGTAACGGTAATTGACATTGAACGGCAATACACCGAGCCGACATGCCGCAAAGAATCCGATCAAATATTCCGGACGATTGCCGCAGTGCAGCGCGAGTGTTTCGCCGGCGCGCAGTCCGCGACGATCGAGCGTCGCTGCCAAGTGCCCGACTCGACTCGCAAGCTCGGCATAGCTCATGCGCTCATCGCCACACACAAGCGCGGTGCGCTGCGGCACCTCGCCGGCCACGAGCGCCAGCAAGTCGGCGAAATTGAAACTGCGAGCCGTATTCACGGGCATATTTTCATTGGGCATAGCGATCACCCCTGATGCCGGATCCCTCTGGCTGCGGCTTCCGCGTGCAGGCTGCGGGCGGATCGATGAATAATCATGGCACCCACGAAACTCACTGAAATTGCCACCACCAAGCCGTAGCGTAAAGACTCGTCGCCGAACCTTGCCGCAAAAAGATCTGAGAGCATACCGGCGAACCACGGGCCCATCGCAATGCCCATCAGGTTGACGACGAACCAGAACACCGCGGTGCCGGTCGCGCGCAAGTCGGGGGGCAAGGCGTTTTGCGTCGTTGACTGCATCGGCAGCACCCAGCCACCGCCAACCAGCCCCATCGGAATAGTCAAGAGCACGAGGGCGCTGAACGAGGGCATCCAACAGGCAAGGCACAGACAGGCGGTGGCAAACGTCAGCGCGTAACTCGACGCGCGTACCGGTGCATTGAGGTCGCGACGCACGAGACGATCGGCGACGAAGCCCGCAACAATCGTCCCGGCCAGCGCCGACAGCAGATACGGGGGCGCAAATACCGTACCGATCGTCTGCAGATCAACGCCGTGCGAGCGCATCAAAAAAGGTGCAGACCAACCGGCGAAGGCCTGGCCGCCGAAGACCCCGAGTGCCGTCCCAAAGCAAAGATTACGAAAACTGCGGTACGCCCAGAGGGTGCGCAGCGCGGTCGCGAGGTCGGCACGCGCTGTATCGGCAGAGGTCTTGGAGGCTTCCATGGTCCCGCGCTCGGGCTCACGCACGGTGAGATAGGCAACCAATGCCACCACGATGCCGGGGGCGCCCGCATAAATGAAGACGTCGCGCCAGCCCAAGGATGCGCCGAGCATCGCGCCCGTCACCATGCCGGTTACCTGGCCAAAATAAACCGCGAGACCGAGCAGGGACAGCGCCCGCGCTCGATACAACACCGGGAAGTAATCGGCGAGGATTGAGTACGCCGGCGCCAGGAAGGCCGCCTCGCCGATGCCCACGCCGACGCGAAAGAGAGCGAGTTGTTGCCAGGTTTGTGCGTAGGCCGTGGCGATCGTGAAGCCGCTCCACACGATGCAGCCGGCGACGATGATACGGATGCGACTCGCGCGATCGGCATAGCGGGCGATGGGGATGCCGGCGAGCGCATAAAACACCGCGAAGGCAGGCCCGACGAGGAAGCCCATGATCGTGTCCGAGGCGCCAAGGTCCTCTTTAACGAGCTGCGACAGCACGTTGAGGACCGAGCGGTCGATATAATTGATTAGGTAGATGACGAACAGCATGCCGGCGACGTACCACGCGTACCGGCCGGGCTTTGCCACCGATTTATTATTCGCTGTGTCCTGCTTGTGCACCGCCCCCCCAACACCGCCGGTGGCAGCCCCCGCTATGGGGGGTTTCGTGGCGAAAGTGCCACACCGCTGCGATATTAACAGTCCGGTGGTCTAGATAACGTCGCTTTGCGTAATTTCGATTGACATGGATTACGCGAATTGAAAATATGCGCTCACGGGGGCATCCGCTTTAGGTCGCCTATTTGGCTTCGCCTCGGGCAGATGGCTGGTAACGAGTGTCGCAGAAAAATATATCTACGTGGAGGGGTGGGAAACATGAAGGCGAAGCATTCATTGGCGTCGATCCTTGCCGGGTTTGTCGCCGCGTTCATCACCGGACTCGCCGGAGCACAAGAAGCCGATCAGGCTGGCCTAGAAGAAATCGTCGTGACGGCGCAAAAGCGCGCCGAGAACTTGCAGACCACGCCAATCGCGATCACGGCGCTCACCGCCAACACGATTGCGGAACTTGGCATCAGCAACAACAAGAATCTTTTCGGTGTCGTGCCGAACGTGCACGGCTTCGAACCGCCCTCCTCACGCGGCAACCTCTCGATCAACATCCGCGGCGTGCCCTCGGGTAACGCCAACAGCGTGTCGAACGATCCAGCCTCAGCGCTCTATGTCGACGGCGTTTATGTGGTCAAGGGCCTCGGCGTCGGCCTCGATGTCATGGACCTCGAGCGCATCGAAGTGCTGCGTGGTCCGCAGGGCACGCTCTACGGTCGCAACTCCACGGGTGGTGCGGTCAACTTTGTCTCGCGTAAGCCGGGTGGCGACTTCCGCCTCGATGCGCGCGTCGTCACGGGCGACTACAGCCTGCGCGACTATCGCGTGGCGGTCGACCTGCCGAGCATGGGTTCGCTCGCGAGCAGCTTCTCCTACTTCAAGCGCGAGCGTGATCCGCTCTATCGAAACACGAATCCGGCCAACGAGGGCTCAGAGAACCTGAATCGCGAGGGCTGGCGCCTTGCGCTCGAACTCACGCCCAGCGAACACTTCACCGCGAGCTACAGCTTCACGCATTCGGAGCTCGACGAATTCGCGCAGGCCCTGAAGCCCGTTGGTCTCACGCCGGCGGCGTCCGCAGTCACCGCGACGCCAGGTTATCCGACCAATGTGCAGCTGACGAGCCGCAGCCGGTCGCAGACGCTCGCCGGCATCCAGGGGAATCTGGCCTTCCTCGGCCCTGCGGCGCAAACCCCGCAGGTTCGCCAGCTCAGTCAGTGGATCACCGACTACACTGTCTGGGAAAACAACATCTACGCGGCAGGCGTCGGCCGGCCGAACATGATTTCCAGTGACAACCCGCTGCGCTCGAGCAACGATGTCGACGCGCATGGTCTGACGCTCTCTTGGCGGCCGAACATGCCCTCGCTCGGCGAGGTCGAGTTTAAGTCGATCACGGGCTATCGCAAACTCGAGAACCTCAATCAGGGTGACCTCGATGGCGTTGACGGCACCGTTCGTCCACTCCCCAACGGTCTGACGACGGGCGTAGTGCACGATCTGGTGCTCGCCACCATCGGCGGTCTTTTCTTCAACGCGGTTTCGCCGCAGATTCCCGCGGCGACCGAGTTTGCCGCAGCGGTGAATATCGTCGATGCGATCAATGCCACCGGCATCCAGCGTTCTTTTGCCAACCGGGCGCTCACCAACGTCGAGTCCTTCCAGCAGGAATTCTCGATGGTCGGCAAGAAGGGCAACCTCGATTACGCCACGGGCATCTTCTACTTCAAGGACGAAGGTGAGTTCCGTAACAATCGTTGGGCGCTGTTCCCGATCTCGGCCTCTGACACCACCTCGCATGACAACGGCACTGAAGCTACGGCCATTTATGGTCAAGGCACTTGGCGCATGAACGAGGACAGTCCGCTCGCCATCACGCTCGGTCTGCGTCACACCAAAGAAACCAAGGACGTCACTTACCTGTGGCGCAGCAGCGCCAATCCTTCAGGCTTCTTCGGCTTCGTGTTTGCGGGTCAGTCGGTAGCGCGCGCCTACGTGGCCGATGCACTCAGCGAGACGCAGGCCCCCGTCGCCAATATCTTTGGCAAAGCCTTCAACAAGGACTTCAGCAACACGAGTGGCAAGCTGACCTTGGGCTATGACGCCAGCGATGACGTCCATACCTATCTCACCTACTCCACGGGCTACAAGAGCGGCACCTACAACGGTGACTTCTATGACACCGTGAACAACACGGGCGACCTGTTGCAACCGGAGAAGATCACCAACCTCGAAGCGGGTCTCAAGGCGGATATCACCCCGCGCTTCCGCATCAACGCTGCGGTGTTCAAGTACGATTACAAAGACATGCATATCTCTACGCTCTTCGTGCGCCCGAACGGCAGTGTGGTCGCCCGCATTCAAAATGCGGGTCGCGCCAAGCGCTATGGTGGCGAGCTTGAGCTCACGTTGCGGCCGATCGACAGCCTCACGGCGTCGCTCTCGTGGTCGGCCATACGTGGTGCCTTCGATGAGTTCCCGCTCGCACGCAACGCAACCACCACCATCCCGAACACGGTGGACTTCGCTCACCGCGCCATAGCTCCGGACAATACGATCACGGCCAACCTCGACTGGCAGCTCGCCAAGACCGAGCTCGCTCGTATCTCGCTCAACGTGAATGCAAACTACCAGTCAGAGGTGTTTCCGATAGCGATCTCCACCGACTCGTATGCGTCGGGTCCGGTGATCTTCGCGCAGCGGCCCAACAACTCGCGTACCATCGTCAACAGCCGCCTGAGCTTTAGCGATATGCAGGTCGGCCGCTCGAAGATGCGGATCAGCGTTTGGGGCCGCAACTTGTCTGACGCCGACTACCAGGAGTTCGCTTTCGGTTACGGCGCCTCGCTCGGTCTCAACGTCGCCCAGTATGGCGAGCCGCGCACCTACGGCGTGGAATTCGCGGTGCTGCTCGGCGACAAGTAAAACGTAGGAACGTGACCGATTCGAGGTCGGTCACGGCTCCGAAGTCTTCTGCAAAGCACTAGGCCCGGTCGACAACGACCGGGCCTTTTTTTTGCTTTATTGCGCGGCGCGTAACAGAAAATCAGCTGCCCGCTCGCCGATCATGACGCAGGCGGCGTGGGTGTTCCCGGAGATCAACGTCGGCATCACCGAGGCATCGGCGATGCGTAGACCAGTCACACCCTGCACTCTCAACTGCGGATCGACCACCGCATCGGGATCACTGCCCATGCGACAGCTACCCACCGGGTGATAGCCCGTCGAGCCGAACTTGCGGGCGAAATCGAGAAGCTCGGCATCGCTCTGTGCCAGCTCTCCCGGGTTAATCTCGACTTCGATCAAAGATCCGAGTGGAAGGGCTGCGGCCACATCACGGGCGATCCGCATGCCGCGAACCGTCAGTTTTTGATCGGCCTCGGCGAGCAGATATCGATGAGCGATCTGCGGCGGCGCCAACGGATCGGTGGAAGCAATGGCCACTTCGCCTCGCGATGTCGGGCGCATGACGCAGGGCGCGATGGTAAGCCCCGGATATTGGCTGAGCGCACCCTTGCCGCCCTTGGCTGCGATCTCGAGATCGCCGGTGACCGGCAAGCAGTGATACTGCAGGTCGGGTCGCTGCTGCGCTGGATCGCTGCGCACGAAAGCGCCACTCTGCGCCGCCGGAATAGTGAGCGGCCCGCTGCGCTGCAGCAGATAACGCCAGAAATTGCGCATCAAGCCCCAGCCCGCCAGCTCCCCGTTGTAGCTGAAGACACCGGGTTTGACCCGAAAGCCCATGGGGACAACGTAATGATCCTGCAGGTT
The DNA here is from genome assembly GCA_016874175.1 of Gammaproteobacteria bacterium. Lineage (GTDB taxonomy): Bacteria > Pseudomonadota > Gammaproteobacteria > Steroidobacterales > Steroidobacteraceae > UBA964. Next base: position 25,834 of record VGUP01000004.1, read on the forward strand.
TGCACCCACGGCGGGCCGATCGAGCACCACGCTGATGCCGTGCTCACCGAGCAATTGCGCACCACCAACGCCCGATAGCTGCAGCAACTGCGGACTGTGATAAGCCCCTGCCGCGAGGATGATTTCGCGTCGCGCGCGGAGAACCGTCCGCTCGCCGCCGAAATCATACTCGATACCGCTCGCCCGAACACCCGCATCCCCCCGCGCAAAAACGATACGTCTTGCGACAGTCGCGGTGAGAATTTTGAGATTGTCGCGATCTTTGATCGGCTGCAAAAAAACTCTTGCCGCCGACCAGCGCTCGCCGCCGTCAATGATGGCATCGTAGTAGCCGCTACCCCACTGCGAGCCGTCATTGAAACTGTCGGTGACCGGCGTGCCGGTCGCAGCAAACGCGGCGATCACCGCGTCGTTGGTCGAATCTTTCTCGGTCGCTTTTTGCACCCGCAGTTCGGACTGCAAGAACCAGGGAAGCACGTCAGACCAACTCCACCCCGTTGCACCCGCAGCCGCCCAGTCTTCGTAGTCGGCTGCCTGGCCGCGGATGTAGATGAGCCCGTTGATGTTCGATGAGCCACCGAGACCCTTGCCGCGCGGCAACAACACCCGTCGACCATCGAGGCCGAGCTCGGGCGCCGAGAAGTAATGCCAGCTGAGGCCGGGCTCGAAAGCGATCTTGCCGTAACCGATCGGCATGCGAACAAAAAAACTGGCAGCGTTGCCACCCGCCTCGAGAAGCGCCACGTGATGACGCCCGCCTGCACTCAGTCGGTTGGCGAGCACACAGCCCGCGGAACCTGCACCGACGATGACGAAGTCAAAGTCGCCAGTGTCGCGCACTGCCAAGAACTTTAGCCGTCGCGCTTGCGAGTGATGATCTTGGCGACGCGGTGATCGTATTTCAGCGTCGACACGGCGATGGAGGTCTCGACATGACGTACACCGGGCAGCGCCAGAATGCGATTATGGGCGATCGAGACAATCTCTTCGAGCGAACTGAAGAGGCCGATGCAGAGGATGTCATAGCGACCCGCCATCGCGATCACGCAACCGATCTCGCGCATTGCCGAGATGCGCGAACAAAGATTTTGTACTTCGTTGAGCTGCGCCTGAATGCCGATCAGCACCACTTTGGGCGCGCCGATGGAGGCTACGTTCGTCACTGCGGTGAAGCGGATGAGGTTAGCGGCCTCGAGACGCTTGATGCGGCCCCGCACCGTGCCTTCGGTGACACCCAAAGATTGTGCAAGCAGGCGATTGCTCGCCCGCGCATCGCTCGTAAGCTTGTCTATGATCCTGCGATCCAGTTCGTCGACGATGTACTCGATCACGATATCGGCGCCACTTCGAAGTTGTACTTCACGACCTCGGCCGCGATCCCGCACTCGATGCTGCGTATGCCCTTGATCTTGGCAATGTCGCGCAGCAGCAGTGAATGCAATTCATCGAAATCGTGCAAAGCGACAAGCGTCTCGATGTCGCGCGCACCGGTCACTACATGCACGCTAAAGACCTCTGGCAGGCGCGCAAGCTCATGGGCGACATGCTCTGCCGGCCGGCCCTGCACTTGCACGCCGACCGCCAGCAGCACCTTGTAGCCGATCGCGGCAAAGTCGGTGACGGCCACGACCTTCATGGCCTTGGAATTCTCGAGCCTGCGAATGCGGGCGCTGACCGTGGCGGCGGCCATGCCGAGCTTACGAGCGAGTTCCTGGTTGGTCGCGCGACCGTCCTTGCGCAGCAGCGCAATGATTTTTTGATCGACCTCGTCGAGCTGGATCGTGGGAGCCTGTTCGTTGACCTTGGCCATCAGTGTCTGCCCTCTACGCCGGCCACCATGAAGCGGCTCATGGTATCAGCGACACAGGCGGGACGGTCGCTACCTTCGACCTCGATCGTCACGCGCACCACGGTTTGAATGCCGCCCGTGACATCGGTGACTACGATGATTTCACCCTTGCCGCGGATGCGACTGCCCACGCGCACGGGCGCCGGAAAGCGCACCCGATCGAGTCCGTAGTTGATCCCTATGCCGGAGATCTCGACGCGCATCAGCTGCGGCAGGAAATAACTGCAGAGTGATAGTGTCAGGTAGCCGTGAGCGATCGTGCCCCCGAAAGGTCCTTGGCGTGAGCGCTCGACATCGACGTGTATCCACTGGTGATCGCCCGTGGCGTCGGCAAAGCCATCGACGCGGGACTGCTCAATCGTGAGCCAGTCCGTCGGTCCCATCGTGGTGCCCGCGGCAGCGCGCAGCTCATCGATGGTTTTGAAAATGCGGGTCATGCGAGTCTCGCTTCAGGCGTGCTGACTGGACACGGAGAGTATTTCGCCGGTCATGTAACTCGAGAGGTCGGACGCCAAAAAAATCATGGCGTTGGCGACTTCCCAGACCTCAGCGGGCCGACCAAAGGCTTCACGCCGCGCGAGCTCGGCAAGCAACTCAGGCGTCGTCGTCTTGGCAAGAAACGCGTGCATGGCGATCGACGGCGCCACCGCGTTGATACGCACACCGTGTGGCGCCGCCTCGATCGCAGCACAGCGCGTGAAGGCCATCACGCCCGCCTTGGCGGCCGCGTAGTGTGACTGACCGGCCTGCGCTCGCCAGCCGAGCACCGAAGCGTTGTTGACGATGGCCCCGCGTCGGCGGCTTTGCATATGCGGCAAGATCGCCCGCGTCATGCGCATCACGCTGGTCAACGACACGTCGATCACGCGCGACCACTCGACGTCTGTCATGTCGATGACGTTGGCCGTACCACCGAGGCCCGCGTTGTTGATCAACACATCGATGTGGCTCAAGGTCTCTATGGCGCTCGCGACCAAAGCATCGACATCTGATTGCTTGGTCACATCGCAGGTTTTGGCAAACACCTGCTGCGCGCCGGCCGCGCGCAGACGCTCGACCGCTTCACCGAGACGGCGCTCGTGAATATCGCTGACGAAGACCCGCGCACCCTCTTCGATGCAGCGTTTCGCGGCGGCGAATCCGATACCGGTGCCGGCGGCCGCCGTCACCAGCACGGTCTGTCCGGCCAGAAGATTTCGGCCCGGGGGATATTGGAGGGATGGTGGAGTGATCGGTTCAGCGGTCACCGCGCGACTCCTTCGGCAGACCAAGCGCACGCTCGGCGATGATGTTGCGCTGGATCTGATTGGTACCGCCGTAAATCGTGTCGGCTCGAGAGAACAGATATAGATAGGGCAGGTCGGCCAGTCCGTAGCCTTCGTCGGTACACAACTCGCCCGGCGCACCCACGACGTCCATGGCGAGCTCGCCCAGCTTTTTGCGCCAGGTGGCCCAGTACAGCTTGTAGGTCAAAGCCTCGGCGCCCAGCGAGCCGGAAGTGGCGCGCGACAGCATGCGCAGCGCGCTGTAGCGCATGATGCGCAGACCCACCCAGGCCTCGGCAATGCGCTGCCTAATGAGCGGATCTTTGGCCGCGCCGTTCTCGCGTGCTGCGGCGATTAGCAGGTCGAGCTCGTTGCGAAAGGTCATCTGCTGCGCGAGCGTAGACACGCCGCGCTCGAAAGCGAGCGTACCCATGGCCACCTTCCAACCCTCGCCCGGCTTGCCCACGCAATACTCTGCCTTGGTACGCGCACCATCAAAGAAAGTTTCGTTGAATTCGGCATCGCCCGTCATCTGCCTAATCGGTTTGACGGTGACACCCTTTTGCTTCATGGGCACGAGCAGGTAGGAGATTCCCGCGGGACCCTTGCTGCCCTCTTCGGTTCGACACACCACGAAACACCAGTCCGCAAACTGCGCGAGCGAGGTCCATATTTTTTGACCCTCGATGACCCACTCGGGACCGTTCGGACCATGCTCGAGTCGCGCGCGCGTGCGCACATTGGAGAGATCAGAACCCGCGTTCGGTTCACTGTAGCCCTGGCACCAAAACTCTTCACCACGGGCAATCGGCAACAAAAAGCGCTCGCACTGCAGATCGTTGCCGAAGTGCAGGATGGTGGGCCCTGCGAGCTCGGTGCCGAGATGTCCGACGCGACCCGGTGCACCCGAGCGGGCGTACTCCTCGGCGAAAATCACTTGCTCGGCGAGCGAGGCATCGCGACCGCCGTATTTTTCGGGCCAGCCGATCACGCTCCAACGCGCGCGGCCAAGTGCCCGCTCCCACTCCATGCGCTGCTCGGCACGAAATGTTTGACTGACGATGCCGCGAATGTCGGCGAAGGGCCCCGAGATTTGCTCGTTGAGCCAAGCCGCGCACTCGGCGCGGAACGCCTCTTCGGCTGCAGTGAAACGAATTTTCATGGCGCCCCCATCGACGCGTCGAGACCGATCAAGCTCGCGATGCGCTCGCGATGATGTTGCGGATGACCCAGCAAGTTGATCGTTGCGCGTGCGCGCTTGAAAAAGAGATGCGTGTCGTATTCCCAGGTAAACCCGATACCGCCGTGCAGCTGGATAGCGTTGCCTGCAACCTCATGAAAGCCAGCCGAGCATTGAACTTTGACCAGCGCCGCCGCCTCGGCAAGCTCCTGCGCACCACTCGATGGATCGGCCCGATATTCATCGACCACGCAGGCTGCGTAGTAGACCGCCGAGCGTGCCGCCTCGCAAACTACCATCATGTCGGCGAGTCGGTGCTTGATCGCCTGAAAGCTGCCGATCACTCGTCCGAACTGCACGCGCTGACTCGTGTAACCCGTGGTGAGTTCGAGCACCGTCTGCATCGCACCCAATTGTTCCGCTGCCAAAGCCACTTGGGCGATCTGCAAACCACGCGCGGCACAGGGCGTGCCGCCGTCGGCCAGCACGGCCTGAGGCGGGGTATCTTTGAACACGAGTCGCGCGTAAGGCCGCGTGAGATCCATGGCCGCCAGTTTTTTGATCTCGAGACCCCAAACGCCCGCCCCGATGGCGACCAAGGCGAGTCCGCTCTTTCCGGTACGCCGGTCATGCGCAACCACCACAAAAATATCGGCAGTGTGTCCGTTGAGCACAAACGAGGCATGCCCCTGCAGCAGCGCGCGGCCATCGCGCTCGATGAGCTCGGCCGCAACAGCGAGCTCATCGGAACGACCGGTATCGCCCGTGATGGCGGCAGCCGCGCTGGCTTCACCGCTCGCCAGGCGGGACACTAGTGCATCGCGCGTCTCGCTGGCAGCAGACTCGAGCAGCAAAGCACTCGCGATACCCGCCGAGGCCAAAAACGGCCCGCCGTAAAGACAGCGTCCCTGCTCCTCGAGCAGGATCGCGAGCTCCACCATGCCGAGCCCACTACCGCCTGTTGACTCAGGCAGAGCGATCCCCGCCCAGCCAAGCTCACGGGTCATGGCCTGCCAGAGCGCCGGATCGTGGCCCTCGGGCCGCGTGATATCTTTGCGCAGCTGCGCGATGCTCGCGCGCTCGCTCAAAAATTCGCGAGCGGTTTCGCGGATGAGATTTTGGTCCTCGGTAAAAGCGAACCGCATCGGCGACCTCAGCTTCCCCAGACTTTCTTTTGTGGTGGCCGCTCGGCGACGAGCTTGGCAATGACCGGACCGAGCTCGGCCGGTTCCCACCGCGCGCCCTTGTCGGTGGTCGGACCATCGTTCCAGCCGTTTTCTATGGTGATGCGACCACCTTCGATATCGAAGACCATGCCGGTCACGTTCGAAGACTGCGCACTGCCCAACCAGACGACGAGCGGCGCGATATTGGCGGGGCTCTGGCGATCGAAGCCTCCGTCGGGCGCGCGCATTTTGTTGGCAAAGACTTGCTCGGTCATCCGCGTTCGCGCGGCGGGCGCGAGCGCATTAGCCGTTATGCCATAGCGGCGCAACTCGACCGCCTGCACCAGCGTCAGGCTCGCGATGCCGCCCTTGGCAGCAGAGTACACACTTTGACTGAAGCTGCCCTGCAGGCCAGCACCCGAACTCGTATTGATGATGCGCGCATCCACCGGACGCCCCGCCTTCTGTTCGGCTCGCCAATGCGCCACTGCATGACTCGTCACACAGAAATGACCGCGCAGGTGAACACGGATGACGGCATCCCATTCCTCTACAGTCTGACTCACGAACATGCGATCGCGGACGAAACCCGCATTGTTGACGATGACATCGAGCCGACCAAAAGTTTGCACCGCGGTCTGCACGATGCGCGCGGCGCCCTCCCAGTCGGCGACATCATCGCCATTGGCAACGGCTTCACCGCCGGCGCTGCGGATCTCATCGACGACGGCCTGCGCAGTCGAAAGATCATGGCCTTCGCCTGTCAGACTAGTACCCAAATCATTGATGACGACTTTGGCGCCCTCGTGCACAAACGCGAGAGCGTACTCACGGCCGAGACCGCGCCCTGCGCCCGTGACGATGACGACGCGGTTTTCGCAGAGGCCACTCATGAATTCTTCGCTCCACTCGACGAGCCCGTACTGCTCGATGCACGCAGATTTTCGATGACGGTGACGTTGGCCTGGCCACCGCCCTCGCACATGGTCAACAAGCCGTAACGCCCAACGCGGCGCTCGAGTTCACCGAGGAGCGAGGTCATGAGCCGCGCGCCGGTCGCGCCGAGCGGGTGACCGAGTGCAATCGCGCCCCCGTTGACGTTGATTTTTTGCGGATCGACGCCAAGTTCGCGTTGCCAGGCCAAGACCACCGAGGCGAACGCCTCGTTGATTTCGAAGAGATCGATATCTTCGAGCCGCAGGCCAGATTTTTTGAGGGCGTACTGCGTGGCCGGTATCGGCGCCGTCAGCATCCAGACGGGATCGGCCGCGCGCACGCTGAGGTGCACGATACGCGCACGCGGCGCAAGGCGATGCTCGCGCACTGCCTGTTCCGAAGCAATGAGCAAAGCCGCAGAACAGTCGGCTATTTGACTCGCCACCGCAGCCGTGACCCGACCGCCCGCTTGCAGGGGTTCGAGGGTCGCCATTTTTTCGAGCGAGGTGCCACGACGCGGTGTCTCATCGCGAGCAAAAGCGCCGACCGGCGAAATCTCGGCGTCGAAGAGATCGCCATCGATGGCTGCGATCGCACGTTCGTTGCTGGCGAGCGCAAAGCGCTCCATGTCTAGGCGCGAGATCTGCCACTTCTCGGCAATCATCTCTGCAGAGCGAAACTGCGAGACTTCCTGATCCCCATAGCGAGCGCGCCAGCCCGGTGAGTCGCGGAATGGATCGCGAAAGCCGAGCGCCTGCCCTGCGATCATGGCCTGTGAAATCGGGATCAAATTCATCTGCTGCACACCGCCCGCGACCACGAGGTCCTGCGTGCCACTCATGACGCCCTGCGCAGCAAAATGCAGAGCCTGCTGCGATGAACCGCATTGACGATCGATGGTAGTGCCGGGCACGTGCTCGGGCAGGCCCGCCACCAACCAGCAGGTACGCGCGATATCGCCCGCCTGCGGACCGATGGTATCGACACAACCAAAGATCACATCCTCGATCGCCGCAGGATCGACCGCGCTGCGCTGCATGAGCGCTGCGAGCGAATGCGCGCCGAGATCTGCGGGGTGCATGGTTGCAAGGCTGCCCTTTTTGCGTCCGACTGGAGTGCGAACTGCATCAATGATGTACGCCGTGCTCATGCCCATTGCGCCTCGAGTTCACCGCGCAGCAAACTTTGATGCACGGCAGCAAATTGTGCGGAGCGCCCGCCGTTGAGGCCGGCCAGCGCCCAAGCACGCTTGGCGTAGAACTGCAGATCGACTTCCCATGAATAGCCCATGGCACCGTGGACCTGAATAGCGGCCCGCGCAGCACGATCTGCGGCCTCGGCCGCCGCAACGGCCGCATGGGCAACGCGGACGGGCGCGAGGGTAGCCGCAGCGGCATAGACCACCGGGCGCGCGAATTCGAGCTTGACCATCACATCGGCCAGCGCATGTTTGACCGCCTGGTTGCTGCCGATGGCCTTGCCGAATTGCTTGCGCTCGAGCGAATAAGCCACGGCGATCTCCAGCATCCGTGCCCCAAGCCCGAGCAGCTGCGCAGCATTCAAGACCGTGCTGCGTGCACGCGCGGCTTGCCATGCGCTGGATGTCGTAGCGCCGGTCACCCTGGCGATGGGCTTAGCGTCGTGCAGCGCAACTTCGCTCAGCCGTCGCAGCGGATCGACGCTCTCACGGTGAGTCAAAGAAATATCGGACGCACGATACAGCGCGAGTTCGTCATCACGGCGACTGAGCAGCAGGTATTGCGCAAAAGCGGCGTTGGCAAGCACCGTGGTGCCCGGCGCCGCGCTCAGCACCAGCGCCGAGCCCACCAGCGTCTCTTGCAGCGTACTCTCACCAAGCTCGCCAAGCGTCGCCAACAAAGGATGCGCAACGCCCTCGACGTCGACCAACGGTTCCGGGAGCGCGGCGCGGCCGGCTTCTTCAGCGAGCAACACGAAATCGACCACTCCGAGACCGAGCCCACCCTGCTCTGCAGGTACCAGCGCTCCGGCGAGACCGAGCTCAGCAAGCCGCGCCCGACGTGTGGCACAGGCCGCCTCGAAGGATGGAAGATCGCGGGCGTTGGCCGCTCGACGCAGGTCGCTGCCCTGGCAGTGATCGTTCAGCAGTTCGCGCAAAGATTGCGCGGCAAGTCGTTGCTCTTCGTCGAAGGTGAAGTCCATGGCTTCAGCCTTTGGGCATGCCGAGTACGCGATCGGCAATGATATTGCGCTGGATTTCATTGGCACCCGCGTAGATCGGGCCCGCCAGCGAAAAGAGAAATCCGTCCATCCAACGCGTGGCTTCGTCTGCGGCCTTTGCGAGAGCAACGCCCTCGACACCGGCAAGACCGCGCAATTCAGCCCGTGCACCCAGAATGGCCAACGCCGCTCGGTGCATGGAAAGATCAAGCTCAGACCAGAATATTTTGTTGAGGCTGGCTTCGGCGCCGATCGACCCTCCGGCGATCAATCGCGAGGCTGTCATGTAGGTCGAGAGCGCGTAGGCCTCGGCATCCATCCAGCACTGGGTGACCGTAGCGGCCACGCCGGGATCGATCGGGGCAGTCTGCTGCTCCCGCCGAGTCAGTTCCTCCCGCCGATAAAGTTCGATCAGACGCTGTGCGGTGCGCTGAAAACGCGCCGGGCTGCGCAGCATCAAGCCGCGCTCGAAGCCAGCCGTCGCCATGGCAATCGACCAGCCCCGCCCCTCATCGCCAATACGATTGGCCACCGGGACCCGCGCATTCTCGAAAAAGATCTCCGCGAAACCCGACTCGCCATCGAGTTGCGGAATGCCACGCACTGTCACACCCGGCGTGCGCAGCGGCACGACAACGTAGGAGAGCCCACGGTGACGCTCCGAGGCGCCATCGGTGCGAAACAACCCGAAGCCCCAGTCTGCATAGACTGCGCGCGTCGACCAGATCTTGTGACCGTTGATGACGTAATCGTCGCCGTCGCGAATGGCCGTCGTGCGCAGCGCGGCAAGATCGGAACCTGCCTGCGGCTCAGACCAGACTTGCGCCCAAATATCCGCGCCGGAGGCAAGCCGCGGCAGGAAGCGGGACTTTTGTTCCGGCGTGCCGTACTCCATGAGTATAGGGCCGAACAGGAACACTCCGTTCTGATTGACGCGGCCCGGCGCATCGACGCGGTAATACTCTTCTTCGAAGATCAGCCACTCGATGAGATCGAGCCCGCGGCCGCCGTACTCCTGCGGCCACGTCACCATACTCCAGCGGTCGGAGTGCAGCTTCGTCTCCCAATGACGATGCGCCTCGAAACCCTCTGCGGTGTCGTACGACGGCAGCGGCTCACGCGGCACATTCGCCTCCAGCCAAGCGCGAGCTTCGGCGCGCAGCGCGTGCTGTTTCGGCGTGTATTGCAGATCGATTGCCATGCCTGTGCGATCGCACGCTCAGAACTTTGCCGCTTCCTTGCCTTCGATGAAGGCATCGCGCGACTTTTGCGAATCAGGGCTCATGTACATCTCGAGCGTGAACCCCTGCTCAAAGCGGTACGAGCGATCGACATCGGTCGGCTCGATGCCGTTGAGCGATTCTTTGGCGAGCACCAGCGCGCGGCGACTCTTGGCGGCAATCACGCCGCAAAATTCACGTGCTTTCTCGAGGAGCTCGGCCCGCGGCACCACCTGCTCCACCGCACCAAGCCGATAAGCCTCGCTCGCCGGACATTTGCCGCCCGTGAAAAAGAGCGCTCGTACTTTGTGAAGCGGCAGCATGCGCGCAAGGTGGGACGCACCGCCCATGGCGCCGCGGTCGATCTCCGGCAAAGAGAAAAAGGCATTGTCCGCGGCAATGACCACATCGCTTGCGCCACAGATCCCGATGCCGCCACCGATGATGAAGCCATGAACCGCAGCCACCACCGGAATCTCGCAGGCGCGCACTGCGCGAAAGGTCAGGTAATTGCCGCGATTGACCTCGACGATACGATCCGGGTGACCTTGTAATTCTTTGATATCGACGCCGGCGCAAAACCCTTTGCCCTCGCCGCGGATCATCACGCAGCGCACCTCCGGGTTGTGCCCAGTGCGCTTGATGGTTTCGGCCAGCTCGAGCCAGGTGCGGACATCAAGCGCATTCACCGGCGGATGCGCGAGTACGATCTCGGCCACACGCTCACGAATTTCGACTTTGATCGGCATCTCAGACTCCTGTGCAGAGCTGGCGCAGGCGCGCCTCGGCGTCGTTAACCATGCTGGCGACCAACTCGTCGCAACTCGGCAGATCGCCGAGGATGCCGGCCACCATCCCCGTCGACATCACGCCTTCAGAGGGTCGACCCTGAATCATCGAGCGCTCAATCAACACCGGTGAGTTGGCCGCCATCAGCGCCTGTCCGAACGACAGCCCACCTTCGCGTTGCATGCCGCGAGCCGCGACCACGAGCTCGCCGAGTTTGGCCCCCGTCAAGCGCTTGAGACGCAGTGCATTGCGTAGGGCACCCACCAGCAGGCGCGTCGGGCCGGCGTGTTCGATATCGGCCAAGACCTCGTTGCGGATCAGCCGATGCTGCAAACCATCGAGACGTGTCGTGAGGACAATGTCATCAAGCCCCGCAGTGACGTAGCGCTTTTTGGTGACCTCGGGGACGGGACAATCGCGGGTCATAAGGAATCGGGTGCCCATGGCAACCCCTGCCGCCCCGTAAGCGAGCGCGGCCGCGAGGCCGCGACCATCAAAGAAACCGCCCGCCGCAACCACCGGTACTTTGACGGCATCGAGCACCTGCGGCAGCAGCAACGTGGTCGGTACCGAGCCCGTGTGACCACCGCCCTCGCCGCCCTGAATGATCAAGACATCGATGCCGATCTGCACCATTTTTTGAGCATGGCGGAGGGCGCCGACGGTAGGCATGCAGACGATGCCGGCATCGCGAAAGCGCTTGATCATGACTTTGTCGGGGCCGCGCCCGAAACTTACCGCTTTGACCTTGGCGGCGATGATGGTGTCGACGATCTGTGCCGCTCCCGGCTGAAACATGTGGAAGTTGACGCCGAACGGACGATCGGTGAGCGAGTGCACCCGATCGATCGCGGGGCCGACTTCTTTGGCACGCAGCGAGGCGGCCGCAAGAAAGCCGAACGCACCCGCGTTGCAGGATGCCGCAACGAGCTCGGGTCGCGCCACCCAACCCATGGCGGTCTGCACGATCGGATAGCGGCAGCCGAGCAAGTCGACGAGCGGCGTGTGCAACAGGGTGGTCACACTCAACCCTCGCGAGTCGGCTTTTCTTTGTTGGCGCTGGCCATCGATTTGACGTCCATGCCGCCGAGATTATTGCCCATGGTGAGATCACCCTGAGCGTGCGCAAAGTGATGCATGTGGAACACGGCGTCCATCGCCGAACGCTTGCCCTGCAAATCTTCGACGTGATTGATCGCCTGCTTGGTGAGCGCAAGCCCGAGCCGCGGCATGCCGGAAATCCGCTCGGCAAGCTGTGTCGTCGCAGGCTCAAGGTCGGCGCGCGGCACGACGCGGTTGACCATACCCATCTGATAGGCGCGTTCGGCGCTCATGCGCTCGCCGGTGAACAGGAATTCTTTCGCGATGCGCGGATTGAGCTCGTAAGGATGGGCAAAATATTCGACGCCGGGGATCCCCATGCGCACCACCGGATCTGCGAAATAAGCGTCGTCAGCCGCCATGATCAGATCGCAGACCCAGGCCAGCATCAGCCCGCCGGCTATGCAGGCACCGTGCACCATGGCGATGGTGGGCTTCGGCAGCTCGCGCCAGCGCCGACACATGCCGAGATACACCTCTTGCTCGCGTGCGTAAAAATATTCGGCGCCCGGCTTGTTCACGTGGTCGTACCAGAGCGTTTTGCGCTCGGGCCAACTTTTGGCCACATCGCGCCCGGGCGTGCCGATGTCGTGACCGCCCGAGAAATGCTTGCCCGCGCCGCGCAGCACGATCACTTTGACGGCGTCATCGGTCACCGCCTTGCGCAAGCAATCATCGATGGCATAAGTCATTTGCGAGTTCTGCGAGTTGGCAAACTCGGGACGATTCAGCGTCAACCACGCCACCGCGCCCCGGGTTTCATAGAGCACGGGCGTTTCGGTTTCGTAGCAAATGTCTGCAGTGCGTGGTTCGACGGTTTCGCTCATGCGGGCCACTCCCCTGCGTCAGCGCCGGTCGCCCGGCGGATCACCCTTGAAGACAGTACCGCGCAGGTTGCGCGGATCGAGTCGCTCGCGAATGAGCGCAAGTTGTTCGTCGGTAGGCGCCGGCGTGACCGGGGTCTCGGCTTGCACGACGATCGGGAAACCCGTCGCCTCTTGCACCTGCGCCACTGTCACGCCCGGATGTCCCGACAACAGACGCACGGCGTGATTCGCCGCGCCGAAGTCGAGCACACCGAGATCGGTGATCATTCGGCCGATACGCAAGGTCGATGGAACCTTGCCCTCGGGCCAACGCTGCGGGTTGTACCCCGCGCTGCAGACCATATCGACTTCGCCTGCCACGAACACGCGCGTCGAATGATTGGGCACGAAGATGCTGTTGGCGTGCGAGATGGAATTGCCCGGAAACCCGCGTGCACCGAGGATCGCCGCCTTGGGCTTGGTGTAATCGCCGACCACACTGATATTCATTTGACCAAAGCGGTCAACCTGCGCGGGACCGACCAGCGCATGTCTCCGCCCACCCCAAAGCAGATCAAAGGTGCGCGAATACGGCATCCAGCCTTCAACCAGAGGATCGCGGGCGCGACGGGGACCGAGCGCGACGGGTTCTGCGAGCAGATAGGCCTCACCGTCGGTCATCAATAAATCGGGATTGAAGCTGAGGCGTGCGAGACCCGCCGCAATGCGCGGGATGACACCGATGCCGGTGGCGAGCACTTCGCCCTCGCCGCGCCACACTTCGGCGCATTGCGCAATGCAGAGCTCGGCGAGTGTGTAGGAGTGAGTCGTCATACCATTGCTCAATAAACCGGCGGCGGAATGCTGTTGATCCGCAAGCGACCGCCCACCGCCGCGACGTAGTCATCGTGGGTGGGCAGATCGACGTAGCGGGCTCGATAGGCCGCCCAGGCCTCGGAGGTAGTCGCTGCGTTGTATTCTTTGAGGTGATCGATGTCGATACCGTAGCCCGGCACGCCAGCCGTCGGGTGGGCGCCAAAAGGCGCCTCGACCACGCCGGTGACGACCGAGCGCTCGAAGGGCTGATAACGCGCACGATCGTGATTGCAGATTTTGGTCGTAGCCACGATTTGCTCGCAGCTCAAATAAACACGGTCGGCGGCTCGTCCCATGAGATCGTCAAAGAAAGGATCGGGACTCAGGATGACACTGTTGCCGCGCTCGTCCGCCTCGGTGACGTGCAGCAGCGCGGCATCGAGCCGCAACGCGGGCATGGCGACCAAGGTTGAAGCATCGTCATAAGGAGAGCGCACGAGCCGGATGCCCGGATTGCGCACCACGACATCGGTGCCGAGACCGACTGGCGTCGGCAAAAATGGCACACGCATCACCGCCGCACGCAGACCGAGCTGCACCATACCCTCATCGAGTTCCATCACTTCGAAGGCCCCCGCCTGACGTGCATTGCGGAAATGCATGTCGAGCGGCAGCACATCGAGTGACACGAACCCAAAGATCAATTTGCGCAGTTTGCCCGCTGCCGCGAGCAGACCCACGTCCGGGCCGCCGTAAGAAACCACGGTCAGATCGCGCAGCGGCGAGCGCATGATTTCGCGCACCAAAGCCATCGGCTTGCGTCGCGTGGCCCAGCCACCGATACCGATCGTCATGCCGTCGCGCAATTGAGCGACGACGTCTGCGGCAGTCATTTTTTTGTTCATGCGGGCGTCTTCATGCCGGCGGTGGCGACCACTTGTGACCCCAGGTGTCGGCGATCAGGCTGCGAGTTGGCACCCAAGTGCTCCAGTCCGGCGTCAGCCCCATGCAGCCGACTTCGAGATCGAAGCCGCCGGGCGTGGCGACATAGAAGCTGATCATCCCATCATTCGAGTGTCGGCCCAGCGACGAAGAAATGTGATACCCAGCGGCGACACAGCGATCGAGTGCGCGACCGACATCATCGATATCGCGCATCTCGACCATGGTGTGCACGAGGCCCGAGGGCACCGGCATCGGAATGAGCGCGAGACTGTGGTGACGCCGACAGCTCGCGTGCAGAAAACGGATGCACAGCTCGGGCACGGCAGGATCCGGAGACATCACGAGACGCATCTCGTCGGTGTCACCGAAGCCGAGCAAAGATTTGTAGAAGTCGACGCTGCGCTCGAGCTGCGGCGCCGGCAGCACCACATGGCCCGTGCCGAGATCGCCGGTGACGAAACCGGATACGCCCTGCGAAGACATGAACGGGTCGTAGCCGCGGAAGCGGCCCCAATAAAGTTCGAAGGCGTTACCATCGGGATCGGTGCCTGCCACCAGACCATGGGCGCAACGCGCTTTGAGTTCTACGGCGCTACCATCTTGCAGCGCGACGCCGGCGGTGCGCGAACGTTTTACGGTCGCGTTGAATTCGGCCTCGCTCGGCATCTCCCAACCGGCGGCGATAAAACGATCGGCCTCGCCTTTTTCGATGACGAAGCGGAACGGCCGATCATCGGTCCGCAGCCACAAGCTGCCGTCCGGCGCCTCTGCCGGCATCATGCCGATGACCTCGACGCCAAAACGACGCCACGGCGCAAGATCACGCGCCATGACTCGAACGTAACCTAGTGAGTGAACCGCCATCTTGCAACCCCTTTTGCGACAAGTCGCCTTGCGCAGATCAACGTCACCGCGCCAAGTTTATGAAACCACGTCTGCAACCCTTATTTTTGCGCGATTATGGTATCCGCAGGGGCTGTAATCATCAACTTCATCAATTTTTTACATGTTTTTTTACGCATCTTGCTTGTCTCTGGGGAATCATGCGGGCCATAATCGATTCGTCATTTCGACGAGTCACCACATGTGGTCCAACTCTTCCCTGACCCCGTCGGCCCGCGCCTTCGAGCCGATGCAGCTGGGGCCGATCACCTTGCCCAACCGCTTCGTGAAGGCCGGCACCTACGAGGGCATGAATTTCGCCAACGGGCCGAGTGCGGCGTTGGTCAAACACCACGTGGATATCGCCCGCGGTGGCGTCGGCATGACGACCCTCGGCTACACAGCCGTTCATCCGGATGGGCGCACCTTCGAAGAAGAAACCTCCATCGGCACCGACAACGTGGGGCGTTTTCGCGCCCTGACCGATGCCGTGCACGCGGCCGGGGCGCGGGTCTCGCTGCAACTCGGCCACTGCGGCACGATGACCCGCACGCCCAAGCGCAGCACGCGCAAGCCCCTCGGCCCCTCCAAAACTTTGAACCTCTACGGCGCCATGGTGGGCGCCTTGTTCACGAGCGAGATGACGAGCGCCGACATGCAAAATGTCAGCGACCAATTCGTCGCCGCCGCCAATTACGCCGTTGAGGCGGGCTTCGATGCCATCGAACTGCACATGGGCCACGGCTATCTGCTCAGCCAATTTTTGAGCCCGCTCGCCAACAAACGCAGCGACCAGTACGGTGGTAGCGCGGAAAATCGTCTGCGTTTTCCGCTAGAGGTGACCGAGCGTGTGCTCGCCGCGGTCGGTGACAAGATCGCGGTCGTCGCCAAGCTCAACTTGCGCGATGGCGTGCGCTCGGGCGTCGAGATCGCCGATTCCATCAAAACCGCGCAAGCCCTGCAGGCCGCCGGCCTGCATGGTCTCGTGATGACGGGCGGTTTCTCGCCTTATTCGCCGATGTATCTCTTTCGCGGCAATTCGCCCGTGCCTTCGATGCTACAAACCGAAAAAAGCGGTTGGAACCGTTTTTTGCTCAAACTCGGTGCGAAAACGGCCTTTCGCGACACGCCCTTCGAAGAAATGTATTTTTTGAAGCACGCACTGCAGATGCGCGAAGCGGTGACGATGCCACTCGGGCTTTTGGGCGGATTGCGCAGCGGCGACAACGTCGCCGAAGCCATGCGTGCCGCCTTCGATTTCGTGGTGCTCGGTCGACCGCTCATCTCGCAAGCGGACTTCGTAGCCAGAATCGCCAAGGACCCAAGCGCACGGTCCAACTGCATCAACTGCAATCGCTGCGTCGCAGAGTTTTCGACGCCGGGTGGCGTACGCTGCGTGCTCGGTGAGCCGAATGATCCTGCGCTCAACGCCCGCCCGGCGACCTGAAGTCGCGGCCGAAATCGAACTCGGGATTTCGACCCTCAAGCATCGCGGCCTGCCGCGCCGGCAATGCGGCGAGCATTTCCGGATGCGGAAACACCCAGAACCGGCCGCTCTCGATGGCCTCGAAG
Source organism: Gammaproteobacteria bacterium (assembly GCA_016874175.1). Taxonomy (GTDB): domain Bacteria; phylum Pseudomonadota; class Gammaproteobacteria; order Steroidobacterales; family Steroidobacteraceae; genus UBA964. The sequence goes on from VGUP01000004.1 coordinate 42,560, forward strand.
GTGACGGCCGCCACCTGTTCCGGATGCATGCCCCTTCGGGCCGTGCCTGCGATCATCGCTTCGCGCATCGCGGCTCCGGCGCCTGCCAGTGGCTCCGCACCCGCCTCGCGGTGCCGCTCGGCTTCAAAGATTCGACTGCGCACTGCTCCTGGTGCCAGCAATGAAACTCCGATGGGTGCCTTGGTCGCGGCGAGATCGAGGTAAAGCGTCTCGGCGATCGCCGCAAGCGCAGCCTTGCTCCCCGAATACGCACCGAGCATGGGCGAAGCAATCAGCCCAGCCATCGAGCCCGTGATCACCACATGAGCTTCACGGCCAGCATCGCGACCGCGCGCCAACATGCCGGGGACGCAGGCCCGAATGCCGTTGACGACACCTTTGACGTTGACGTCCAACAACCAGTCGAATTCGCGAGCCGTTTGCTCCCAGAGCCGCCGGGGAACGAGTACGCCCGCATTGCAAAAGAGCAGGTCCACTCCGCCCCATTCTCGGGTGATTTCCATCACCCGATTTTCGAAGGCGATGGCGTCACGCACATCGAGCACGCGCGCCTGGGACGCTGGCGCCCCTGCAGCGAGGCATTCCGCGGCGACTGCCGCCGTGCTCTCGGTCTCGATATCACAGACGAGCACGCGCATACCACGCGCTGCCGCGACAAGCGCGAGCGAGCGCCCTATCCCACCCGCCGCGCCCGTGACGAGCGCCGTGCGCCCCGTGAATTCACGCACGACCGAGCGGAACCGCGCTGAGCTCGCGAGCCAACTCAGTTCGCCTTGCGCGCGAAGCTGCGATTGGCGATCGGCGTGCCTTCATCCCGCGGCAGCTCGGCATAGAACTGACGGTAATACTTGCGGAAGGCCGAGATCGGACCGTCACCGTCGCAGAGCAGCGCATCGTGGGTGTACCGCTGACGATCCCAGACCACCTTGTCCTGATCGAGCTGACGACAGATATCTTTGACCATCGCTCGCGCCACGCCTGCCGATGGCCCGTCGATGGCTGACTTCAGCTGCGTGAATGCGAATCGTACGTGGGTGCAATCCGGTGCGATCGGCGTGATCCCGGCGACCATCAGCGTTTCGCAGATCCCCGCAAAGCGCGTCCAAGCTTGGCCAGCGCCCACCGTGCCATAAGAAATGGTGCCATCAACGTCACCGCGTGGTGTCGGCATCTTGGCCGCGACGGACGCCACACGACGAATGCCTTCGAACTTGACGTCGTAATTGGGCAGGCTCGCCGTGCCGTGGATGTAGCGAAAATGCGCCGCATCCACGCCGTTCTCGGCCATGTTTTGCAGTGGCCCATACACGAGCCACTCGTGTTTGTCGTAATCGCTCCACTCGGGCGAGGCCGCCTCGGGCAGCGCTTCGACCTCAAAAGTGGGCTCGACGTTTTCCGGGTGATACCACGCCCAAATAAAACGATTGCGCTCGACGAGGCGCCACGGCTTCACGCAGCTGCGCTTGGCCTGTGGCGGGATGACTTTGGCGTAGGGAATCTTCGTGACCTCGCCCTTGCCGTTGTACTGCCAAGAATGGAACGGGCACTCGAGATCATTGCCTTGAACGCGCCCGGCATACCCCATGTGGGCGCCGAGGTGACGACAGTAGGCATCAACCATACGCGGCGTGCCGTCCTCGCCACGCCACAACGCGAGCTCGCGATTGAAATAGCGCAGCGGCTTGACCTCACCCACTTTGAGCTCATCGGAATAGCTGACGACGAACCAGCCAAAGGGCATGGGCAAGTCGATGCCGCGATCGGCCGCCGATACGGGTCGGTCGAGCGGCGCCGTGCGCCAAGCGAGCAACTCCTCTTTCGAGAAGCGCGAAAGGTACTGGCGGGCAGCGGTGTTCGATGGAATGTCTTCGTTGCTCATGACGGCGGACCTCCGAACAGACGGGCGGCATTTTCGTAAAGGAATTTCGGCCACACTGAATCTTTGAACGGCACATCGGGCAGTTCGCGAAAGATACGCTCGAGCGACAAGCCCATGGGCCAATACCCGGCGTACATGATCCGATCAGCCCCGCGCGTGTTGGCGTAATCGATGATGGCCTTCGGATAATGTTTGGGTGCAAAGGCACTGGTGGAATAAAAGAGATTCGGCCATTTGAGCATCAGCTTGACGGCGAGATCCTCCCAAGGCTCGGCCCCGTGACGCATCACGAACTTCAGCTCCGGGAAAAACCAGCAGACTTCATCAACAAGCTCAGCGTGTTGCGGCGCCATCGGTAATCGCGGCCCCGGTACACCGACGTTCACGAACACCGGCAAATCGAGATCCACGCAGGTCGCGTAGATCGGATAAACCTTTTTGTCATTGATGGGCACCTGCGGGTTGTTGCCGCAGGGAAAGAAACTGACCGCGTGTATGTGGCCGGCAGCCTTCAAGCGACGTATTTCACGCACATCATCCATCCCTTTGTTGGGATTGACGTGATAATCAAAGATAAAGCGATCCGGGTAAACCTCGCGCGCCCGCTTGATGCCGGCCGACCCCTCCCAATAGCCGACCATGGCGCGCGCGATGTGATAGCGATCCATCTGCGCGACCGTGTAGTCAATATAGTCGGAATCGGTGGGCAGCACCGGGATATCTTTGAACATGTACTGCGCCGGCATCTTGAACGCCTCGCGGCTCTCGCGATCGAGTAGCAGCGGCAGATAGGGCGTGTACCACTCGGTATTGGTGGTACTGACCGGTATCCCCAACATCAGATCAATGACTTTGGCGCCCTGCGGAAACCCCATCTTGTTGCTGCTCCCGTTCTTGTCTGGTTACGATGCGCTGTATCGACGGCGCAGTTGTACCTTGTCGACCTTGTCGAGATGGTTGCGCGGCAAAGCTTCGTGCTGAACCAAAACTTCGGTGGGCACCTTGTAGGCCGCCAAGTGCGCCGCAACATGCTGCTTCACCTCATCGCCGGTAATGAGCCCCGCCGAGGCATGAGGTTCGACGATCGCCATCAGACGCTCGCCGAGTCGGGAATCTGGCACGCCAAAAGCCACCGCTTCCGCGAGACCCGGATGTGCGAGCAGTACCCGCTCGACCTCGGCGCAATAAATATTCTCGCCCGCAGAGATCACCATGTCCTTCTTGCGATCGACAATATAAAGGAAACCGTCGGCATCGAGATAGCCGATATCACCCGAGCGCATGAAGCCTTCGTTGTCGAAGGCGCGCGCTGTCTCCTCGCGATCGCCCCAGTACTCGAGCATGTTTGAAACCGACCGCATGCAGATCTCGCCCGCTTCGCCCGGCGCGGCGAGGCTGCCGTCTTCAAGCACGATTTTGACGAGTGTCGTGTCGAGCATCCGCCCGGCGGTCCCCGGATGCGCGAGATATTCTTCGCCCACCGACATGGCCACCGCACCCGTGGTTTCAGTCATGCCGAACCCGGTGCCGGGTACGGCATGCGGGAACGCTTTAGCGATTTCGCTGAGCATGCCCGCCTGCAAGGCCTGACCGCCCGTCGAGACGCTGGTCAAAGATTTGAGATCGTACTGCGAAATATTTGGCGAACGCAGCAGGTCCCACATCATGGTCGGCACACACGGAAACTGCGTCACTTTCTCGGTTTCGATAAGCTGCAATGCCGCAGCCGCATCCCACCGCCGCATCAAGACAATCTTGCCGCCGCGCACCAGCGTCGATAGCAGGCCGGTGTGCAGACCGCTGGTGTGAAAGAACGGGAACATGAGCAGCATGCAGGTCTGCGGTGACATGGCCGCAAGCTGCTCGAGCGTCATGCCGTAGCGGGCCGCCATGTTAGCAGCGATGCGGTACCCGGCATAGAGATTGGTCCACACCGAATTGCTCGTGCCCCAGTGACTGAGCACCGCACCCTTCGCGCGACCGGTGGTCCCAGAAGTAAACAGGATGGTCGCAGGATCGAGGGGCTCGACCGACGGCGCGGCCGGGCCGGCATTCGCGGGAGCTTCGGCCAGCAGATCGGCAAGGCGCACGGCCCCCGCAGCGACCGCCGCATCGATCACGGCAAATTCGCGCTGCCGATCATCACCGCTCAAAGAATCATCCGCCGCCACCATGAGCGGACAGGTGGCAGGATGAGTCGCGAGCTCTCGCGCGCAGCGGCTGTCCGTGATCAGCAGTGAAACCCCGGTGCCATCGCGCGCCGCCGCGAGCTCATCGCCTGAAGCGCGACTGTTCATCGCCACTGGGATGGCGCCAAGGCGGACGAGCGCCAAAAACGCGTACACCCACTCCGGCAGGTTACGCATGGCGAGTCCGACACGACTCCCCGCCCCGATCGAGCAGTGTGACTGCAGGGCGTACGCGAGACGATCGACGGTAGAGGACAAATCGCGGTAGCTCAGCCGCAACGGGCCGTAGACGATGGCAATAGCGTCCGAATTCCAGGGGACAGCCTTGAGCAGCGCCGGCAGAGTCCGGGGCGCACGACTGAACACGCGGCAGCGGTAGCCGCGAACCAGCTCTTCGACGAGCTCGAATTGCCCTTCCGTTGACACCCCGACCACCTTGATGTGGAATGTGGTGATAGTAGCAGTTGCGACCCTGAAAACAACGTTTTTGACGGTCGGAGTGGCTCAGAACCATCAGAATGCGTAAAGATCGCTATCGGTTTATACGCACTTGCAATATGCGGCGAATGCCGCCCGGGGGTGAAAAATGGGTCGTCTTGCCGGTCGAGTTGCCCTCATAACCGGGGCCAGTCAAGGAATTGGGGCCGCTATCGCAGCGCGCTTTGCCGCCGAGGGTGCGCATGTCGCCCTTTGCGCACGTCGCGCCGAACCACTCGAGGCCAGGGCGGCCGCCATTCGGGCGAGCGGCGGCTCGGTCAGCCAGCGCGCCTTCGATGTCGCGGACCACGCGGCGCTCGCCGATTTCGTCGCTACGACGGCTGCGCAGCACGGGCGGCTCGACGTGTTGGTCAATAACGCGCCGTCGGTCACCTACTCGGCGATCGTCGACATGACCCCGGAAAGTTTTCGTAAAGATTTCGAGGTCAACGTCAACTCGGCTTTTGTCGCCACGCGTGAAGCGTTCAAGGTGATGCTGCCCGCGCAGCGCGGCTCGATCATCAATATTTCTTCGATCAACGGGCTCTTAGGGCTCGGTAACATGTCGGCCTACGGCGCGGCCAAAGCCGCTCTTATCCACTTCACCAAATGTGCCGCCATGGAGGGTGCTCGCGCCAATGTTCGCGTCAATGCGATCGCGCCGGGTGTCATCAATACGCCGGCGACCGTAGCAGGCTTTGCGGGACCCTACGCAGACTGGGGCAAGAAGATCGCGAGTCAAGTACCGATGGGTCGCTTCGGCGAAGCCCATGAAATCGCCGGCGTCGCGCTATTTTTGGCCAGCGACGACTCGGCCTATGTCACCGCGACCTGTATTTCGGCAGATGGCGGCAAAGCGGCAGAACTCGTCGTCCCTCCGCCCTAAGGCAATTTTTTTAGCTATCCCATCGCGAGTCAGCAAATCACTCAATAACGAACCAAACAGCGAGGCGCAGCATGTCACTTTCAGGCAAGGCAGCTTTGGTTACTGGCGCGGGTCAGGGCATCGGGCGCGCTTGCGCACTTGCCCTCGCCGAAGCCGGCGCACGAGTCGCCGTTTTTGATCTCAAGCAGGAATCCGCTGACGCCACCGTCGCCACGCTGCCGAATCCCACCGCGCACTTGGCGATTGCCGGCAACGTAGCCGACAGCGCTGCGGTCAAAGCCGCTTTTGCGCAAGCCGTGGCGGCGTTTGGGCGGCTCGATGTGCTCGTCAATAATGCCGGCACCGGCACTGGCCCGAACGACGGTAGCGCCAAAATGTACGAGCTGATGGCGCAGCGTAACGCCGAACTCGCGCGTGGCGAAACACCCAAGACCCATGTCGAGCAAACCGTCTTCATGGAAGACGAAGGCTGGCGCGCGGTGATGGCTGTCAATCTCGACGGTGCTTTCTTTTGCGCGCGCGAGGCGCTGCGCGTTATGGCCGAAAAAAACATCAAGGGCTCGATCATCAATATCGCCTCCACGGCCGTGCAGTCGGGCGAAGGTCCCGTGCACTACGTCACCAGCAAGGCAGCGCTAGTCGGCATGACCCGCGCCCTCGCCCGCGAAGTCGCCTCACGCGGCATCCGTATCAATGCCGTGGCCCCCGGCCCCACCGACACCCCGCTCATGCGCTCCATTCCCGACGAATGGATTGCAAGCCTCGAAAAAGCCATCCCACTCGGCCGTCTCGCGAAGCCTGCCGAAGTTGCGGCAGCCGTACGCTTTCTCGCGAGTGACGAGGCCTCGTACGTGACCGGCAGTGTGCTGGTCGCCAACGGCGGCTCGTATTTCTTTTAAGTTTCTTGAATTTTTTTCTTTGGGAAATCGATCGTGTCCATGACGAATTCCGTTGACCGCGTTGCGGTGACTCTCATCGCGCGAGGCCTGACGGCTCGCCGCGCTCGCGCATGCGTTCAAACCACACGCGCTGATCTTTGCTGCTAAAGCACAGCTGCGAGCCCCCCCAGACCATTTCTTTGGGCGTGATGGGCAGGCGCATCGAGGCCGGGCAGTTGGCCTCTTGCTATGCACGTACCTCGGCGCGCCAGACCTTGGTATCTACCACACGACCTCCTGCAGCTGGTCCATCGCTGTCAAAGCGACATAGGTTTTGCGGTCGTCGCGGCGCAGATACAGGGGCTCGGTGATGGTTTGCGTATCGTAGGCCTGGCGTTGTAAATTGACTTTGCGCAGCTTGTAGTTGCCTGTCATATCGGTGCTGGGCGCAATGCGTAAAAAGTAAGGCACCGCGTAAGCGGGCAGACGTCCGAGCGCGATTTTCCAAAAAGCCTGCGGATCGAATTGGGCGCCCTCCTGCATGACCAGAGCGGCCATGCCGGCGCGTCCCTCGCAGCCGGGCACTTGTACGCCATAGACGGTGATAGCATCGAGACCGGGGAAATCGCCCAGTGCATCGGCGACTTCGGTGGTGGAGACGTTTTCACTTTTCCACCGGTAGGTGTCACCGATACGGTCCACAAACCAAAAATAGCCGTCCTCGTCGTAGCGCAGCAAGTCGCCCGAAGACCACCAAGCGTCGCCGGATTGAAACACATTGCGCAAAATCTTGCGTTCGGTGGCGGCGGCCGAAGTGTAGCCCTCAAAGCGCCCGGCCACCACATCCGGGATGTCAATGATCATGCCAATCGCCTCGCCCACTTCGCCGGGTGCGCATAGCTGCATAAAGCCCTTGTCGTCCCGCAGATGGCATTGGTTATCGGCGTCATAGCGCGCCAGGCGCAAATTGGACTTTTCCCAAAACGGGACGCGCCCGCAGGAGCCCACGCGGTTGTCCAAGTTAATGGTGTTGGTGTTGGCCTCAGTGGCGCCCCAGCCCTCGTAAATTTCAAAATCGCCAAAGCGACGCACCCACTGCTCCCACACTTCGCTGGCCATGCCGGCGCCTACCATTTTGCGCAGGCTGTGTTCGCGCTCGCCCGGCTGCATCGGTGTGGTGAGCAAAAAACGAACAATCTCGCCTACGTATTGGCAGATGGTGACTTGGTGGCGACGCACGTCAGCCCAAAACTCGCTGCGGCTGAATTTGCGGCGCAGCAGCAGGCTGGCGCCGCTGGCAATGGCCGTGGCCCCCACTGACAGCGAGGCCGCACCGTGGTAGAGCGGTAAAAAGCAGTAAAAACAATCGCTGGGCTGCACGTCCATGGTGATTTGCATGACGTCACCGGTAATCAGCCAGCGTGCGTGGCTGATGATCGCCGCCTTTGGCAGCCCTGTGGTGCCCGAGGTGAAGATGTAGACAGCCGGTCTCTCGGCCACCAGTCCGGCACGCCAGTCGGTGGGCGGGTTGGCGCTGTCACTTTGGAGCGATAACGCCTGCAAATCCAGGACGGTTACCGACTTGTCCAGGGCGGTGGCCGGGCACTCGGCATCAGGCCAGAGCCAACAGCGAAGCCCCGGGGGCAGCGTGGTTACGGCGAACTGGGGCAAACACTCCTCACCGACCACGACTAGTTGGGCGCCCGTTTCGCTCAAGTTATGCTCAAGTGACTTACCGCGCTCATTGGTATTGAGAAAAACCGTGGTGACCCCCAACTTCATCAGAGCAAACCATACGAATATGAAACCCGGCCGGTTCTCCATGCACAGCGCGACCACGTCCCCGCAGCGCAAGCCCAACTGGTGACTAGCATGCGCCACCTGGTTAATACAAGCATTGGTTTGCGCGTAGGTCAGGCTGGTGTCACTGTAGTGCAGGCAGGGGCGATCAGCGTAACGCTGGGCGCTTTCCTCGAAGCGCTCGGCCAAGGCATAGGTCTGGGAGGCCCGATGGCGCTGGCTAGCCCGGTTGCGGCGGTCCAGCTTGGACTGTGTGACTTCGCGGGGCACAATGGGACAGTTTTTCATGCGCGTTCACGTCCGATATTATACGGGCTTAGCGTGCCGTGCGCGGCATCTGCAGACCGAATTGGGCGACGAGCTCGCGCTGGATTTCATTGGTGCCACCACCAAATGTCAGGGTCGTCGCAGCGCGCACTTCGTATTCCAGATCGCCCATAAGCAACTCCGCGCTGCTGCCCTGGCGCACCAGTGCGCTGTTGCCCACAATCTCGATGAGGTTTCGCAGGATTTTGACCACGCTCTCGGAGCCA
>VGUP01000005.1 GCA_016874175.1 Gammaproteobacteria bacterium
TACTACCATCGTCGGTGGTCTCGGCAAATCGATAATGAAGCGCATCGAAAATGCCCGCCTTGACGGTGAGTCGCTCGCGACCGATGAAAGCCAGTTTGACCGGCTTCTCGAACCGCATGAGCATCGGCCCGCTCGCGCCGCGATGATCGAGCGAACACATCAACAGATTCTCGTACTCCCCGCGAAAAGGCAGAGCGCCTTCCTCCGCTTTTTGCAGATCGACCATGCTCGTGAGCCAAGCATCGGCCTGAATTGGATGAGTCCCGAACCCCTGCAAACGCCGCGACAGCGGCCAGCGCTGCGAAATACGGCCTTCAGCCGCGGTGTAGCCCTCGCACTCGGCCATGGTGTCGCCAAAGCGAAACCAACTTGAGCTCATGAATTGATCGCCGACCGAGATGCGTACAAAGATATCTTCTGGCGTCCAGTCCGCGCGCAGGCTCAGCGTAACATCACGCATGACATTCGGTGCATCGTCGATTTCCGTATAGGCGCGCAGCGTGCGACGCCCGTCCGCTGCGATACTGAGGGTGAAGTATTCCCGACCGCGCTCCACCCCCTCGCGTCCCGCGTGATCGCTGGTGTAGTGCAACTTGCCGCGAATACGGTGGTGAGGACCCGGCATAATCGACGCAGCCTCTCAAGACAAGCGAAGCAGCGGTTCACGAAAGATTTTCTTCCGTGCCAGCGGCTGGTACCATGCGGCAAGCGCCGGGCGACTGGCCAGCGGATCAAAGGTGGCATCGAGGCCGACGGCCGCCTGCCCAACCTGCGCCATTTTCAGTCGCAGAAACTGCAGCGCACCGACGGTGCGCATCTGCCCGATGTCGAGCCGACCGTAACCCGCCACGTCGCGCTCCATCTGATCGAGCATGGCGATGATCTTCGCCATGCAGCGCTCGATGTAATCGGCGCGCTGCTGATCTTTGGGGCGCCAGGACTCGATGATGAGTAATACAAAAGTATCGAAGAGCCCATCGGCCATCCAGGCCTGACGCAGAGTGGTCCAGCGCTGCGGCCCTTTCGCCGGAAAGAGGCGCCGTCGCCGATGCAACGAGTCGAGGTATTCATAAATCACGGGGCCGCCCGCGAGATATTCCCCGGAATCGAGCACCAAGGTGGGGACCTTGCCGAGTGGGTTGATACCCACCAGCGGATTCTCGGCTGCGAAGGGTTTGGTCGCTACGGGCTCGACGAGTTCGCGCAAGCCCGTGTAATTGAGCACCGCCTCCACCGTGTGCACGTAACCTTTGATGGGTGTGTAGAGCAGCTTCATGCGCAGTTCAGTGGACTTCCTGCCCACCCGACACGTTCATGGCTTCGCCCGTCATGTAGGACGCCTCGTTGCTACAAAGAAAGGCGCAAGCCTTGGCCGTGTCTTCGGCAAGACCTACACGCCCGAGCGGAATTCGTCGGCGCATCTCGGCCAAGTATTCGTCTATCGTCTGGCCGCGCTGTTTGGCCCGATAGGCGTTCTGCACGCTCCCCAGTTGCGTCGTCACATGGTTGGAGCAGACGGCATTGACCGTGATGCCGTGAGTGCCAAGCTCGAGCGCCGCGCTGCGCGTGAGCCCGATGAGACCGTGTTTCGAAGCCGCGTAGGCTGCAAGATGCAGCGAACCGGACTTTGCCGCGACGCTCGCAATATTGATGATCCGGCCGCCGCGACCCTGCGCGATCATCTGCCGCGCAGCATGCTTGCTGCACAAAAAAGCGCCGGTCAAATTGACGCCGAGGACCGTCTGCCAGCGATCGATCGACATCTCGATCAAGGGCTCCATCAGATAACCCACACCCGCATTGTTGATGACGATATCGAGCCCGCCAAAATGCTTCACGGCTGCCCCGACCGCAGCGATGACCTGAGCTTCGTCACGCACATCGAGCGCCGCCGCTGCGGCTCGCCCCCCGTGCCCCGCGATACGCGCGACGACGCGTTCGACTTCGTCCATCGACCCCGTGCGATCGGCCGGCAGATTTTCTTTGGCGGCGGCGATATCGGTAACCAGGATGGCAGCCCCCTCGGCTGCCAGTCGCAGGCAGATCGCCTCGCCCAAGCCGCCCTCACGTCCGGCACCCGTCACGAGCGCCACCTTGCCAGCAAGACGAGAGGTCGTCACCCGCCACCGCCCGGGCGTTCGTCTTCACCGTGCCGGAGGCAGGCGACCTGCCGCAGGCCCGCAAAGGTTTTCATCTGCGGTTCTTGCCGCGCGCAGCCTGGGATTGCCTTGGGACAGCGCGTACGGAATACGCAACCCGAAGGCGGTGCGAGCGGTGAAGGCAGCTCGCCACCCAACGCAGTGCCGAGCCGCTGCGGCTGTAGTTCCGGATCGGGGATCGGTACCGCATCGAGCAGCCCACGGGTGTAGGGATGTGCCGGCGCTTCGTACAGCAGTCGCGTCGGCGCAATCTCTACCGGCTTGCCGAGATAAAGCACGATCACCCGGTCACAAAGATTACGTACGACGGCAAGGTTATGACTGACGAAGAGAATACTCATGCCAAAGTCGCGCTTCAGGTCCTGCAGCAAATTGACGATCTGCGCCTGAATGGAGACGTCGAGCGCACTCACCGGCTCATCGCAGACCAATAATTTGGGTCGCAATACCATGGCGCGCGCGATGCCAATGCGCTGACACTGACCACCGCTGAACTCATGCGGATAGCGGTTGATGACGTCAGCCGGCAAGCCCACGCGCTGCAGCATCTGCGTGACTGCGCTGCGCCGCTCAGCGGCGCTCATCTGCGGTGCATGCACGCGTAACGGCTCGGCGACGATTTCGCCGACCGTGAGTCGCGGGTCAAGGCTTGCCAGTGGATCCTGAAAAATGATCTGCATGTCACGGCGCAGCGGTCGCATACCGGCAACGGACTCGGCCTCGATCGCGCGACCGAGCCAAACGACTTGCCCTGACGTTGCCGGTAATAGCCGCAGAATCGCCCGCGCCAAAGTCGATTTGCCGCAGCCCGATTCACCGACAATGCCGAGCGCCTCGCCGACCCCAAGTTCGAGGTCGACGCCGTCGACAGCACGCAAATCCCGCTTGCGACGAAACAGACCGTCGCCCACTTTGAACCACACGCGCAGCCCGCGCAGCGATAGCAAAGGGTCTTTCACGACGGGCTCGCGTGGTGGCAGGCGACGCGCGGCGAAGAATTTGACAGTTCCGGGCGCTGCGTGCTGCAAATCTCGGTGGCGATGTCGCAGCGCGGATGGAACGCGCAGCCTGCGGGCAAGCTACGCGGATTCGGCGGTTGGCCGGCAATCGCCGCCAAACGCGCGGTTTCCGGAGCATCGACTCGCGGCATCGAGGCCAGCAGCGCCCGTGTGTAGGGATGCTGGGGTGATTTCAATACTTGATTGACCGAACCGAGTTCGACGATCCGCCCGCCGTACATCACGGCAACCCGATCAGCGACCCCCGCGACGACGCCGAGGTCATGCGTGATCAGCGCCATCGCCATGCCGCGCGAGCGCTTGAGCTCGGCGAGCGAGGCCAGAATCTGCGCTTGGATGGTCACATCGAGCGCTGTCGTCGGTTCGTCGGCGATGAGTACCGCCGGATCGCAGGCCAGCGCGATCGCGATCATTACTCGCTGCCGCATGCCGCCCGACAACTCGTGCGGATATTGATCGAGCCGCCGCTCGACGTCGGTCACCTGCACCTGGCGCAACAACTCCAAAGCGCGCGCCCGAGCGAGTTGCGGTGTCGCGCCTTGATGATGAATGACGGACTCGGCGATCTGTGCACCGACTTTGAGGTGTGGGGTCAGCGAAGTCATGGGATCTTGGAAAATCATTGCGAGCTTCGAGCCGCGCAGGGCGTTGAGTTTGTCGGTCGTCGCCATACGCCCCTGCTCGATCAGCGGCACACCCCGCAGCGAGGCTGAGCCGCGCAACTGCGCGTTGGCGGCCAGCAGCCCCATCACCGCCAGAAACGACTGGCTCTTGCCCGCTCCCGATTCACCCACGACGCCCACGCATTCACCGGCGCGCAGCTGCAGCGAGAAATCATTGACCGCAGCGACTTCACCCTCAGGCGTGACAAAGGTCACCCCCAAGCCTTCGATCTCAAGTGCGACCGAGGTGTCCGCCACGCTCAGCGATCCCGTGGATCGAGGGCATCACGAAGCCCATCGCCGAGGAAGTTGAAGCACATCAAGAGCGTGACCAGAAAACCGGCCGGTACCAGCAGCATCCACACCGCCGATTCCATTTCTTGTGCGCCTTCGTTGATCAGGCTGCCGAGACTCGCTTGCGGCTCCTGCACGCCGAGACCCAGAAACGACAAAAAACTCTCGAACAGAATCATCTGCGGAATGGTGAGCGTCGCGTAGATGATCACCGGACCCACCACATTCGGCACGATATGCCGCAACAAGATACCCGGCGTACCCACCCCGCTCGCGAGTGCCGCTTCAATGAATTCTTTGCGCTTGATGGAGAGCGTCTGGCCGCGAACAATGCGCGCCATGGTGAGCCAACCCACCGCACCGATGGCGAGAAACAGCACGTAGATGTTGCCGCGCTCGAAAAGCGTCGAGAGGATGATGACGATGAAAATGTAGGGCAAGGAATACAGGATGTCGACGACCCGCATCATGAGATTGTCGATACGCCCGCCCACGTAGCCCGCCGTAGCTCCCCAAAGTACACCAATGAACAGCGAGACCAACGTCGCCAACAACCCGATCTGCAACGAGATTTGTACGCCCGCCAGCGTACGCACGTACAGGTCACGCCCGAGTCGATCGGTGCCCAGCCAATGGTCATTCGGCGCGCCCGGTGGCACCGCCATGTGATCCCAGTCGATGGCGTCGAAGGCATGCGGGGACAACGCGGGTCCGATGAACGCAATAAAGGTGATCAAAATAATGAGTGTAGCCGCGACCATCGCCGCCTTGTTGCGACGCAGTCGCCGACATGCATCGGCCCAGAAGCCGCGCGCGCTTGGCGCGGCCTCAGTCATAGCGCACCCGCGGATCGAGCCAGCCATAGAGCAGATCGGCGATCAGGTTGAGCGTCAGCGTCAAACTGCCGTAGACGACGATCATGCCCATGACGAGGGTGTAATCGCGATTGATGGCGCCCTGGACGAGGTAGCGGCCGCTGCCGGGCAAACCGAATACCGTCTCGACGACCAGCGAACCCGTGATGACGAAAGCCGTGGCCGGCCCGAGGTAACTGACGACCGGCAACAGTGCAGGGCGCAGGGCATGACGCAGCACGACTTGCCGCTCGGGCAAACCCTTGGCGCGGGCCGTACGCACAAAATGCATTCGCAATACTTCGAGCAGACTGCCGCGCGTCAAACGAGCGATGTAGGCAATCACCGGCAAAGCCAAGGTGATCACCGGCAATACCAAAAACTCGAGCGCATCATCCTCATAGCCTGCGACCGGAAACCAGCGCAGATGCAGACCAAAAATGAGCGCAAACAACGGGCCGGTCACGAAGCCCGGCAGCGCAATGCCGAGCACTGCCACGCTCATGATGCCGTAGTCGGTCGGACTGTTCTGGCGCAGCGCCGCTAGCGTGCCTAGCGGAATGCCGATCAGCAATGCAAGCAGCACCGCCGAGAGCCCGAGCAGCAGGCTGACGGGCAACCCCTGGGCAATCAGCTCGGTGACCGAGAAATCTTTGAACTTGAACGAGGGACCGAAGTCGCCACGGACGAGCCCCGCAAGATAACGCCCATATTGCTCGACCAGCGGGCGATCGAGCCCGTAGGCCGCCTCTAGGTTGGCTTTGATTTCGGGGGGCAGCGCCTGCTCTTCGTCAAACGGGCCGCCGGGGGCGATCCGAATGACGAAGAACGACAAGGTGATGATGATGAACAGCGTCGGGAAAACCCCGGCAATTCGCCGCAGCGCGTAGCGCAGCATCATGGCAGCGTCATGGCAACGCGGCTCCGCTCACAGGCACGGTCACGGGCACGGGCACGGACTCGCGCTCAAAGATTCTTGGTGACGATGAACAGCGGCTCTTCGGCCATGCTGCGGAACGTGGCAGCGACTTTTTGCATGGTCTCGGTCGCGACGTCTTTGCCCAGTTGCTCGAGGCTGTTGACGTCGATGATCTCGATGTACTGATAGGGCGAAGCCCCCCCGCTCAGCAAGCCTTCGGCTTTGAGCACCTCGAAGCAATCGACCGAGGGCAAGGCATTGACGATGGGCAAGTCACTCTCGCGGGCGAAGGCCTCGTAGTCGGCAACGCTGGTGCCCGGTTTGAGATTGAACAACACTATGATTTTGGCCATGGGTCCTTCCGCGAATGAATTAGCCGAAGTCTATCAAAGATAAGCGGGTTTACAGACCAAGAGCGCCCGGGTTCATGCGACCCGCGGGGTCGACCATGCGCTTCACTTGCCGCAAGAAACCTGCCGCCGAGTCCGCGAGCCCTTGCTGATAAAAATAAAACTTGCCGAGCTGAAAACTGACTGCGCCCTGCTCCATGAAAGCCCGCGCAAGATCGACGCGCAGTGCCGCCACCGCCGCGGCAGCCGCAGGATTTGCCGGAAAGCTCTCGAGCTTGGCGAGATACGCGGCATTGAGGACCCGCTCATGAAACGGCAGCCGTGCATCAGGCCAATAAAGCACAGGCTCGAGCAGCGTTCCTGCATTGCCGACGGTGCTGACCAGATAGCCCCGATCGATATCGTGTTTACGCATCGACTCGGCGTGCTGCTCGAAGACCGCCTCACAAACTTCATACATCTGTGAGGCGCGCGAGAACGGCACGGTGCCATGCACGGGAACCCAGCGCTCGCCGCCCGGTCCGAGCATGCTGTTGAGCTCGGCGAACGGGTTCGCGCGCATGACTTTCGGCACAGTGTTCTCGACCTCGGCGCCGGCGGCCGACATGATCCGGCGAACGATCGCCGCCTTCGCGTCGGCGTCGATGGCGTCGCGTCCATCGAGCGAGAGGTGCACCGAAAAGGTACCGTCTTCGAGAAAGTTACGCCCGGCCAGGACGACCTTGGCACCCTCCTTCAAGCCTTTGAGCACACCACCCGAATTGCTGACCACCTTGCCGAGTGCCTTGGCATCTTCGCGCAGACTCGCGCGCTTCATGCGCACGGCCTGCAAGCCCGGATCGAAACCGAACTGCTCGGACACCACCTCGGCTCGCGCCACATCGGCCATCGCTGAAAAAAGATCTTGGTGACGGCGAAACGAGAACGACAGGTAGCGCGACTCGGGCTGCGGACGGATCAGACGAAAAGTCGCTCTGGTCTTGATGCCGAGCGCGCCGCAATCGGAGAGAAACATGCCGAGGGTGTCGGGTCCCACCTGCCTGAAGAAGGGCTCGCCGTTGCGATTCGCGTGCGCCCCAAGATTAAGCACCGTGCCATCGACGAGGACCACATCGAGACCAATCACGCTCTCTGCGGCAGCGCCGTAACGCCCCGATCCCAAAAACATGCTGCCTTGTGAAAGCGCCCCGCCAATCGTCGAGCGCAAGCCCGACAGAGGCCCGTAATACGGGGTCCGCACGCCATGGGGCGCCAGCGCGTCAAACAATTCTTTCCAGGTGGCGCCGCAGTCGACCGTCACGTAGCCATCTTCGGCATCGATGGTGACCACGCGATTCATCGCTTGCACATCGACCATGATCGAGTTCTCGAGTGTAGGCAGATAGCCGTCGGTGTATGACATGCCACCGCCGCGCGGCACGATCGGCAAACCCGACGGCGCGATCGCCCGCAACGCCTCGGCGAGCTGCCGGGTAGTGGCCGGCCGAATCAGCGCTGCGGGCAATTTGCCGACGCGATAAACATCTTGCGAATAAAACTCGAGCTCCGTGCCTTCGGTGACCACGCGCTCGGCGCCAAGCACGCGACGAAGTTCGTTGAGCGCCCCTTCAACAGCACCTTGCATCAGATGTATAGCCTGCGACATGACTGCAACCCCGCAATAAACGGCACCAGACCGCGCACGACGCGGCCTCAAGGTCAACATTCTAGCCAGCGACGCGCGGGGCGGCCACCGAATCGACAAACAGGCGATAATCCGTCCATGGGCATCATCCGCGAAAATATTCCCGAGTTCGAATTCAGTATTGCGGTCGCCATCGTCGGTGCAGGCGCTTGCGGCCTGACGGCCGCCCTCGCCGCTCGCGATCAGGGTGTCGATGTCATTGTGCTCGAGCGTGACAAACGCCCCTGGGGCAGCACCTCAATGTCACTCGGCGCCGTCTGCGGCGTGCGCACCCGCGAGCAGCTTGCGCACGGTATCGACGATTCGGTGGACCGCTTCGTCGCCGATGTGTTGGCCAAGACCCAAAATCAGGCCGACCCGACACTCGCTAGATTGGTCGGCGAGCGCTCGGGACCCACCATCGATTGGCTTGCCGAGCGGCACGCAGTGCCGCTCAAACTCGATTTCAAGTGGACCGGCCTTGGACACTCGAACCCGCGCTTGCACATCCCGCCCGGCCGTAACGGCGAGGAACTGCTCGCGCTGCTCGCCAACGCCAGCGCCAAATCCGGCGCCGAACTCATCACCGAGGCGACGGTTACCGATCTGTACGCCGACGCGCATGACCGCGTGCTCGGGCTGCGCATCGAACGACCGGGTGGCGTCGTCGAGCATCTCGGCTGCGAGGCTTTGGTGCTTGCGACCTGCGGCTTTGGCGGCAATCACGCGATGGTCGCCAAGCATATTCCCGCGATGGCCAAGGCCAAATATTTTGGCCACGAGGGTAACCAGGGGGACGGAATTCTTTGGGGTATGGAACTCGGCGCTGCAGTCGGCGACATGACGGCTTATCAAGGCTTGGGTACGCTCGCTGACCCGCAGCAGATCGTGGTTCCCCACCCGCTGATGATCGAAGGCGGGTTTTTGGTCAATACGCTCGGCCGACGCTTCACCCACGAGCTCGCCAATATTTCCGGGATGTGCGTGCCGGTGCTGGAACAGCCGCAGGGCCTGGCCTGGGTCATTTTTGACGAGCGCCGCCATCAGGCCTGTCTCGAACACTCGGTCGAGCAACGACAACTCGCCGAGGTGGGCGCGGTGCGGCGCGGCGATACCTGGGCGCTACTCGAAAAAGCCTGTGGCCTGCCGGCCGGCTCGCTCGAGCGCGAAAACGCCGAGATTGATTCGAGTCGCGAGACGGGCCGCGCTGATCGGTTCGCTCGTTCGTTCGCCGGACTCGCCCCGCTCACGCCGCCCTACTGCGCAGTCCGGGTGACCGGCGCACTCTTCCACACGCAGGGCGGGCTCGAGGTAGACGGCTGCGCCCGCGTGCTACGTCCCGATGGCCGGCCGCTGCCCAATCTCTACGCCGGCGGGGGTGCGGCACGCAGCATTTCCGGCGCCGAGGTGACGGGCTACCTGCCGGCGGTCGGTCTTTGCATGGCGATTACTTTGGGCGCGGTCGCCGGCAACGCCGCAGGCAGGCAGTGTACATGAGCGCCAGCAGCATGACTCGCGGCAACGTGACTATCGGCACAAGGCGCAGGGCCCTCTCGCCGGCTTTTTTCGGGGTACTGGTGCTAGCCGTTCTGGGCAGCCTCGCTTCTCGGGCCGCGACGGGCGCGGACGCCATCACCGTCACCGAAACCACGATGCCCCGCGGGGCGGAGGCCCCAGCGTTGCCCGTGCGTATCGCCGCACCGCGCGCCGGCAAGGCACTGCCCGTGATCGTGTTCTCGCACGGCGCCTACAGCTCGAAAGACGATTACTCCGTATTGCTCGACCATTGGGCGGCGCACGGGTATGTGGTGATCGCGGTCACGCACCGCGACTCGATACGACTCGGCACGACGCGCGGCAGTAACGACCCGCGGTTCATGAGTTGGCGCCTCGATGACCTGAAGCAGGTGCTAGGCAGCCTGCCGCAACTGCTGTCTGTCGTACCCGGACTCGCTGCCCGGACAGACTCTTCAAAGATTGCCGCAACCGGCCACTCGTTTGGCGGACTCATTGCGCAGACTTTGGCGGGCGCCACGTTGCGCGATCCAGTAACGGGCAGCGCAGTCAGTCACTGGCAGCCGGCGATTCGTGCCGCCATCATCTTCAGCGGCGCGGGGGCCATGTCACCCGTGCTCGGCGCCGAGGATTTCGCCGCGCTCGCCGTTCCGACCTTGGTCACGGTGGGCACACTCGATCTGCAACAGGCTCCGAACTTGAGCGGTTATGAATGGCGACGGCAACCTTATGACCTGATCCCTGCGGGTCAAAAATATCTGTTGATACTCGACGGTGCCGACCATTACCTCGGTGGCCGCGTCGGTCGTGACGATCTGCCGCGTTCGCCGCAGGCCGACGATTTCGTGGCCGCGTTCCAAGCGGCGTCAACGCTGTTTCTGGATGCGACCCTGAAAGATCAGCCGCCGGCGAAGGCGCGCTTAAGCCAGCTGCCGAGCACGCCGGCACCGTTCGCCGCCCACGCAACGCTGCAGCAGCGCTAGTGCGCCGACGGCCGCAGCGCTACGCCAGCACGAATGCCCGGTCTATTTGGTCGCCGCCTTGAGCGCGGCGACGATCTGTCGCCGCTCTTCGGCATCGGTGATCGGCTTGTATCGCATGCGGTGTTGCCCGCCGAGAAACGCCTCGGGATTGGCGATCAACTCATCGACGCTGGCGTCGTCCCACACGAGACCATTCTTGCCGGCCTCGACGAGTGCGCCCGAGTAATAAAAACCCGGAGCACTGGCGGCTCGACGACCGAACACCCGATGCAGATTCGGCCCCACGGCGTGCGGCCCGTTAAGCTCGAAGCTGTGACAGAAGCGGCACCACATGAAGTCTTTCTGCGATTGTGTTGAGAGTTCCGGTGCCACGGTGACGTTCAGGTAAGGGTCGACCGCAGGGGGCGGACCCGAGTCGACCATTTGCTTCGCGGTCGTGAACGGTACGACGCCAAAGATTTGATACGGCATGTAGGCCGCGACGCTGATCAACGCCGCGAAGACGCACAGGTGCGCCAATTTCCACATGGGCGCGGTTCGCACGGTATCGGCGGTCGCCGCGCCATCCCAGTCAAAGGCCGGCAACAGGCGCCATGGGCCGATCTGATATCGCAACGCCTGCCATAGCGCCACCAGCACGGTGAACACCGAGAGCACAATGATCAAAAACCCGATCGTGCTGTGCAGGTATCCCATGGTGACGGACAGGCGATAACCCGCGGGCACGAGCGCGGGCAAAGTCACCCAGCCGAACCACGACACCGCGTGACCCTCGGACCACGCAAAGACGGGACCAGTCAGGCAAAAGGCGGCCAGCGTCAGGTACAGCCCCGCATTGCACGTACGCGCGAGGTCATCGGCCGCCACCGGGACGCGAGTCGGGCGATGGGGACGTGGCAGCGTCATCCACAGCCAAAAACGCGGGATCAACAGCAGCAGCACCGTCAAGCCGTTGGAGATATGCAGATGCTGCAGCGCTTCCCGTGCGGCGCTACCCCGCGGGGTGACACCGACCTTGGTCGACTGGTACATCTGGAACAGCACCAGCGCAAAAATGCCTAACGACAGCAAGCGCTCGATGGCTCGCAATTTTTGGACGCGCAAGGTCTCGCTCATGGAGCACCTGCAGGACGAACGGCGCGAATGATCGCGTTGGGCAGAATAGCGTCATCCCAATCGGTTTTCGATTTACCGGTTCGAATGATGACCAGCTGCAAGGATGGGACGATATACACGCGCTGCCCACCGAAACCGTCGATATAAGCGATGTCTGCGGCAGCGAACGGCTCGGAGTGAAAAGCCTTCACGGTGTAGTCGTTGTAGGGGCGCTGTTGTTTTGGCGGCGAGCCGAGCCAAATGTGCAAACCGAAATTCGGATTGGTCTTGGCCGGCGTGAGCATTTGCGCGATCCACTCGGCGGGCACCACCTGATCGTCGCCTATCCGACCTTGATCGAGAATCAGTCGACCGATCTTCAACCAGTCACGCCCATTCGCAAAGAGACAGCAAAAGCCGCGCGGCAGGCCACCCTCGCGATCCATCCACAGCGCGGCATCGGCTGCACCGAGCCGCTTCCACAGCCGCGCCGAGAGATACTCGGAATATCTTTGACCGACTGCGCGCTCGAGCATGATCAGCAACAACTGCGAGTTGGCATTGTTGTATTGGAAATAACTGCCGTGCGGCCTCTCAGCCTGCAACCCCATCGTGCCTTGTTCGAGGTTCGAACCGAACAGGATCCGCGCCGATTTCCAGGTACCGAAAATCGGGATCTCCAAGCCACTCGACATGTGCAGTAGCTCGCGCACGGTGATGTCGCGGCGCGCATCGCCCTGCCATTCGGTGAGCCACTTCGAAGCCGGCGTATCCAGCGAATCGATCTTGCCATCGGCAATCGCAGCGCCGATCAGCAAGGCGAGCACCGTCTTGTGCATGCTGTTCGGGTTGGTGCGGGTATTGCGGTCGAAGCCCGGCCAATACTTTTCGTGTACGAGTACACCACGGTTATAGACCAGCAGCGCCATCGACTCGGTTTTCGCCGCATAGGCCTCGGCGGCAGCGATACCCGCGGGATCGATGCCCACCGGCTCGCCCACGACGAAATCATCACGTGGATCACCCGGTACGCTTTCTTGCGGTTGCGATCTCGCGACGCCTGCGGGGTCGGTAGGCGATTGCCCAAAAAACAGATTGCGGACGATCGTCGGGTCCGCCACCCAGATCGCCAGCAACAAAATCAGCACGAGGGCAACGATCCCCGCGATGAACGCGGCGATAGCTTTGAGGATCCAACGCAGAATTTTCATCGTATTTCTCTATGAAATGGTGACGGGCCGCAGCCTGCTCATCAGGCTGCGTGCCGCGGGCGGCGCACCGCGAGAGCCGCGCGAATCTGCTCGTGACGTGCGCCGTCGATCGGATAACGCCACATCATGAGCACGGGCACCAGCAACATCAGCGCCGGCAAAAACGAGGCGCCCAGACGTACACCCTGCTCGACCTGCGGCGTCAACAGCTGACTCATATCCACATAACCGAACAAGGACAAAAAGCCGAGCCCCAGAAACAGCCCGAAGCCCATGCCGAATTTGAACACGGAGGCGAGAAACGCCATGTGCCCGCCCATCTGTGCAACACCCGTTTGCAGCTCGTCCGCATCGACCGCATCGGCCGTCATGGAAGGCGGCGTGATCATGGTGCCGCCATTGCCGAAAGCCATCAGCACATTGACCAACAGCACCGGCAACACGACTCCGCTCGGCAACACGAACAACATGAGGTAGGCCGCCGCCGTCAATAAATTCGCGTAACAGTAGGCGCGATGTTTGCCGGCGCGGTTGGCGATCGGTATCCATAGCGGCGCCAGCAACACCGCCGCAACCGTGTTGACGATGGCGACCGTCAGCACATGCTGCTGCAAACCGAGCGCCTGCGAGATCAACACGGGCTGCACGCCAAAATAAACTCCCATCGCCAGACGATCGATGCAATAGGCACCGATCAGACGGCGAAATGGCCCGTTGCGAGTCAGAATGTGCAGCAGCTCGCTCCAATTCGGCGTGCGCTCTTCGTGTACGGCGGCGGGCGGTACTCGGGCAAAGCACCAAAGAATGGCGATCGGCAGCGCGACGGCAAAGAAAACACCTACCGACTGCACGATCTGCGCGTAACTCGGAAAAGCCACGCCCTTGAACCAGATCCAGTAAAAAATACCGACTGCACTCGCGCAGAGGTAGCCGAAGAATGCCCCACTCTCGCGGAATCCGGCGATTCGAGTGCGTTCTGCGTAGTCGCTGGACAACTCGCCGCCCCACGTCTGATGCGGCACATACACCATGGTCCAACCCGCATAGAACATCACCAGCCAAAAGAGCAGATACTGCGGCGAAGCACCGCTCGGCGGCAGCAACAAAAACCATGCGGAGCCGAGCGCGATCGGCGCCCCGGCAAGCATCCAGATTCGTCGCCGGCCAAAACGACTTTTGGTTCGATCGGAGAGCGCCCCGACCAGCGGGTCGATGATGGCCTCCCAAAAACGGCCGACGGCGAACAAGGTCGCGACCGTCAACGCCACCATGCCCACTTCGGCCGAGTAGTACACGGGCGGTAAAAAATTGTAGAGCGGCACGAGCATTGCCTGCAGCGCAACGGTCGGCGCCGCATAGGCCAGAAGTTGTCCCGTAGTCAGTTTCACGGCACCCCCGCTCGCTGCCCCTGATCGTTGCGACTCAGATCACCGCACACACCGTTTTGGTTTCGAGGTAGTTGTCGACGGCCTGATGACCGCTGTCGCGACCCCAGCCCGACTGCTTCATGCCGCCGATCGGCAAACTGGCACCGAACATGGAGTGGCAGTTGATCCACACCGTACCCGCCCGCAACGCCGATGCCATGCGATGCGCGCTCGAAAGATCACTGGTCCAGACGCTCGCCGCGAGCCCGTAGTCGGTATCGTTGGCGAGCGCGGTCACCTCGGCCAAATCATCGAACGGGGTCGCCACCACCACCGGACCAAAGATTTCTTCGCGCACCACTTGCATGCCGGGTTTGACATCGACGACCACGGTCGGCTCGATGAAAGTACCTGCGGGGCCGAGCTGGCCGCCCCCCGTCACAACCGTTGCGCCCGCGCGCCGACCCTCGGCGATATACCCGGCGATGCGATCAGCCTGTCGGCGACTGACGACCGGCCCAAGCTGCGTGCTCGGATCGAGACCATGACCCAGCTTGAGACCGCGCGCGTACTCGCCCACCCCGGCGATGACTCGGTCGAAAATCTTGCGCTGCACGTAGAGTCGCGAGCCCGCGACGCAAACTTGCCCGCTATTGAAGAAGATGGCATTCGCCACGCCGGGGATCGCCAGCTCGAGATCGGCGTCATCGAGCACGACCGCGGGCGATTTACCGCCGAGTTCGAGCGTGAGTTTTTTGAGATTGCCACGCGCCGCATCGAGAATGAGCTTGCCGACCTCGGTCGATCCGGTGAAGGCGATCTTGTCCACGCCGGCGTGCGCGGCGAGCGCCGCACCTGCCCGCTCACCGAGACCCGTCACCAAGTTGAACACGCCAGGTGGAAAGCCGGCCTCGACCATGAGCTCGGCAAGGCGAATGGCGGTGAGCGAGGTGTCCTCGGCGGGTTTCAGCACCATGGTGCAGCCGGCAGCAAGCGCGGGCGCGATTTTCATAGCCGTCAGCACGATCGGCGAGTTCCACGGCACGATTGCGCCGACCACACCGATCGGTTCCTTCACCGTGTAGGCAAAGATTTTCTTGCCGGGCGGCTGATAGTTGATCGAGGTCGGTATCGTCGTACCTTCGATACGCGTGGCCACGCCAGCAAAGTAGCGAAACTGTTCGATCGCCCCTGGAATCTCGGCGTATTTGCCGACCCACAGCGGCTTGCCGTTATCGAGCGACTCGAGTTCGGCGAGCTCGTCCAAATTCGCTTCCAACAACTCGGCCATGCGCCATAGCAGGCGCGCGAGCGCCGCCGGCGTGAGCTCACGCCATGCGGGATCGTTGAGCGCCCTGCGCGCTGCGGCAACGGCGCGATCGATGTCGGCCTCGGCGCCCGCAGGGATCTGGCCGAGCACTTCGCCAGTCGCCGGATTGAGCGCCTGCAGTGTTTCGCCCGATGCGGCGCCCTGCCACTCACCGCCGATCAACATGCGCTGGGTTGGGCGGGCGAGAAAGCTTTGCGCCCCAGAGGTCCTCGGCTGCAGAGACGTGAGGACCAGACTCATCGGCGTGATCTCCCGGCGCGAGGCGATCTTTTGGCTCGAACCGGTTTCCCGGCGGCGGCCGTGGAAGGAATATGTTTTTCGTGGTTGGCGAGGTACCAACTGGCGATTTCTTCGCGGGTCGCCCACCACACTCCGGGCAGCGATTTGGCGTAGCGGATGAATTCGCACAAGGCCCGGCCACGATAGGCGCGACCACTGACATGCGGATGCAGACCGACATTCATTATTCGACCCGATTGCGCGCCCTCTTTGTAAAGCACCGAGAGCTCTTCGATCAAGATGTCGCGAAACTCGCTGGTGGTGTGATTACGCCGCGTCAGGATCGTGAAATCGTTGATCTCGTTGGTGTAGGGTGTCGAGACGATCGGCCCATGCGGCGTCTGCAGCAAAAAAGGCTGATCGTCGTTCATGAGATCGCAATAGAACAGCAGGCCATGCTCGGCAAGAATGTCTGCCGTGTTCAGCGTGCCGCGCAACGATGACGACAACCAGCCGCGCGCCTTGCGCCCCACCGCCTGTTCGTACACTGCGAGCGTGCGCTCGATGACATCACGCTCGCGCGCCGGATCCTTCGCAAAATCCGTCAACAACTCGCCTTGCTCGTAGTTGTGCGCGAGGATCTCGCAGCCGCGCGCCAGCGCGGCATCGAGCATGGGTCGGCGACGCAACGCCGTCACGGCATTAATGGTGCATGAGGGCCGCACGCGCAACTCGTCGAACAAATCGAACAAGCGAAATGCGCCAACACGCTGACCGTATTCGCGCCAGGTGTAATTCGGGAAATCTGCCGTGTTGCCGGGCAGCACGTCCGGCAGAATCGCCGGGCCACCCGCGTAATACGGCCGGTCGGTATCTTTGACGAGATCCCAGGTCTCGAGATTCAGCGTGATGATGAGTGCGACCCGCTTGCGCCCAGGCCAACGCAACGGCAGTCGTTGAGAAATCGGCACGTAGTCGTAATGCACGGACACCCCCTGACACGGATTATGGGCGTGCGCTCGCGCTGCACGCAGCACTCGATTCCGAGCAGCGGTCACCCGACCGCTTAGTGGACAACGGGGTGCGGCCTGAATACACTCGGCTTTGAAGACTCTAACTCGGGGATATCGACATGGAGTCCACTCGTCCCATCCGCGCTTTGATTCGCGGGCTCGACGCACTGACTGTGCTCAATCTGCGCAATGGCGCCACGGTGTCGGAGGTCGCGCAGGAAATTCGCCTGCCGCGAACCACCACTTATCGCATTCTTGAAACACTGAGCCACGCCGGTTTCGTGTATCGCGATGCCGCCGATGATCGCTATCGGCTCACCATCATGGTGCGTGGCCTCTCCGACGGTTACGACGATGAGGCTTGGGTCACGCAGATCGCACGGCCCTATATCCACGAACTCGGCAAGGACATCGTCTGGCCAGTGGCGATTGCCTCGCTCTCCGGGACCTCGATGATGGTGCGCGAGTCGACCGATCACCGCAGCCCACTCGCCGTCGAGCGCTACTCGGCGGGGTTTCGCGTGCCGTTGCTCACCTCTTCCTCGGGTCGGGTGTATCTCGCGTTCTCGCCGCCTACGCAGCGCGAGTCACTGCTCGATATTCTCGCGCGCTCCAATCGCGACAGCGATGTGCTCGCCAAGAACCGCCCGGAACTCATGAAGATGCTGAACGATGTGCGCATGCAGGGCTATGCCTCGGCGGTGCGACCACGGCGTGTGTCCGATGAAATCAGCATGGCGGTGCCGATCATAGTCGATGATCGCGTGCTGGCCGCGGTCACCATTCGCTTCAGCGGCACGGCCGTACCGCTCAAGCTTGCCGTCGAGCGCTTCTTGCCGAAGTTGCGCGACACCGCACAAAAAATTCGCCAGACCTTTGCCGACCAGCAACGTGACCCGCCGCACCAGCAGACGCCGCGCGCCGTTGCCAATGGCCGCTGATCGAGGGTTAGGCAGATGAACGCGGAAATGCACAGCCCATCGTCGCTCCTCGAGCGCTTGCAGTCCTTGCTCGGCCGCGAGCACGTATTGACCAACTCCACCGAGCGCAGTTTTTATTCGACGGATATTTACCGCGAGGGTGCCCTGCCCGTTGCCGTCGTACGCCCGACGAGCACGGCGGATGTGGCGCAGATCGTGCAACTGGCCGTGGCCGAGGGCGTTGCCGTGGTCCCGCGTGGGGGCGGCGCGTCCTACACCGACGGCTATACACCGACCGAGGCCGGCTCGATCAGCATCGACACTTCACGCATGAATCGCATCCTCGAGATCAACGAGCGCGACATGTATTGTGTAGTCCAAGTCGGTGTGACTTGGGCAGCGCTCAACGAGGCATTGGCCGCCAAAGGTTTGCGCACCCCTTTCTTTGGCCCATTCTCGGGACTCGCGGCCACGGTCGGTGGCTCGCTGTCGCAGAACAGCGTGACTTGGGGCACCGGTGTATTTGGCGTCTCCGGCGAGAGCACCCTCGGTGTCGAAGTCGTCCTCGGCAACGGCGAGATCATCAAGACGGGCTCTTGGGGTGCTGCGAACTCGGTACCCTTCTTGCGCTCGTACGGCCCCGATCTCACTGGGCTGTTCATGGGCGACTGCGGCGCGCTCGGCGTCAAGACGACGGTCGCGCTGCGCCTGCTGCCGCGCAATACGCACGTGTTGGGACTGTCGTTCGGCTTCAAAGATTTCGCGAGCATGTCGGCAGGCATGGAGGCTGCTGCGAAGCAGGGCCTCAATCTCACCAACTTTGGCCTCGACCCGGCGTTGCAGCAGGGACAACTCGGTAAAGCCGACGCCGCGACGGCCATGCAGTCGGCACTCGCGGTTTGGCAGACCTCGCGCGGCATCATCGACGGCGCAAAACAATTGCTGAAGATGGCCTTCGCGGGCCGCGGCTTTCTGCAAGGTGCCGTGTTCTCGGCACATTGGGTGGTCGATGGCATCGACGACGTCTCTTGCCGGGCGGCCGTGGCCAAACTGCGCGCGGCACTGCAAGCGCACGGCGCCGAAGTGCCCGCCACCGTCCCGACCGTCGCGCATGCGATGCCGTTCATGCCGCTCTATAACGTGCGCAGCCCCCTCGGCGAGCGCTGGGTGCCGGTGCACGGCATCCTACCCTTCTCGCGCGTTGCGGCCTTTCGCAGTGAACTCTCGAAGTACTACGAACAGCACGCGGCAGACATGAAACGCCTGAAAATCCGCTATGGCGCCATGTTCATGACCGTGGGCACCAACGGCTTTCTGTACGAGCCGGTGTTCTATTGGGAAGACGGCTACAACATCACGCAAGAGCGGCTGCTGCCCGAGGGCTATCAAGCCACCTTGCCGAAGTTTGCCGACAATCCGGAGGGTCGCACACTGGTCGACCAGATGAAGCACGGCATCGCCGACATCTTCCAGCGCCACGGTGCAAGCCACCTGCAGATCGGCAAGTTCTACCCCTATATGCGCGGCCGCGACCCGCACACCGCCAAGCTCATCCGCGAGCTCAAGCAGCTGGTCGACCCCCAGCGCCGCCTTAACCCGGGCGCGCTGGGCCTGTAGAATCATCGTCCGGTCAAGAACAACAGGGGCCGCGCTGACTGCGGCCGGCTATCCCTAAGGAGCCTCACGGGCGATGAAACGTATTCTCGTATCGATCAAGCGAGTGGTGGACTACAACGTGCGCATTCGGGTCAAGCCCGATGGCACCGGCGTAATCACGGATGGCGTCAAGATGAGCGTCAATCCGTTCGACGAAATCGCCCTCGAGGAAGCGCTGCGGATCAAAGAAAAAGGCCTTGCCGAAGAAGTGGTGGCCGTTTCCATTGGCCCCGCAGACTGCCAGCAGCAACTGCGTACTGCGCTCGCCATGGGTGCCGATCGCGCCGTGCACGTGCAGACCGACGCCATCATCGAACCGGGCACGGCCGCCCGCCTGATGCACAAGCTCGCCGAGCGTGAGCAAGTGATGCTCGCCATCGTCGGCAAACAGGCCATCGACGATGACTGCAACCAGACCGGACAGATGCTGGCCGCGCTCTGGGGTCGACCGCAGGCGACCTTCGCCTCGAAGGTCGAAATCAACGGCGACCAGGCGCTGGTCACGCGCGAAGTCGACGCCGGACTGGAGACGCTCGAGATCGATCTGCCGGCGGTGATCACCGCCGACCTGCGCCTCAACGAGCCGCGCTACGTGAAGCTTCCCGACATCATGAAGGCCAAGAAAAAGCCGCTCGAAACCATCGATCCGGCCGCACTCGGCGTCACGCCTGTCGAACGCCTCAAGGCCGTCAAGTTCGATCCGCCTGCGCAACGCAGCAAGGGCGTGATGGTCAAAGATGTACAGGAACTCGTCACCGCGCTGCGTGGCAAGGGCCTCGTTTGAATTGCTAAGGGATCCGCTCCCAGAGATTTGATACACACATGAGCAAGATTCTGATCGTCGCCGAACATGCCGGCGGCAAATTGAACCCCGTCATCGCCAAGTGCGTGCATTGCGCCACCGGCATCGCCGGCGCCGAAATCCACCTCGCCGTTTTCGCCGCGGACGCGGCCGCAGTCGCTGCGCAGGCCGCACAGATTGCCGGCGTAACCAAGGTGGTCACGGTGACTCACGCGGTCCATGCCAATCCGCTCGCCGCCACGGTCGCGCCGCAACTCGCCGAACTCGCGCAGGGCTACAGCCATATCTTTGGTCCGTCGACCACCTTCGGCAAAGATTTGATGCCGCGCGTCGCGGCGCTGCTCGATGCGCCGCAGGCTTCCGACATCATGGCAGCCGAAAGCGCGACGCGCTTCAAGCGGCCGATCTACGCCGGCAACGCCATCATCACCGTGGAAGTCGAGGCCGGCACGCGCGTGGTCGCCACAGTCCGCACGGCCTCTTTCGAAGCCGCGGGCGCTGCGGCAAGCCCGGCACCGATCGAAGCGGTCAGCCTCTCGGCCGCGCTGCCGACGCATACGCGTTTCGTCTCGGTCACCTCGGCCCGCAGCGATCGGCCCGACCTGCAGACTGCAAAGAAAGTGGTTTCGGGCGGCCGCGCGCTCGCGAGCACCGACAATTTCAAAATCCTCTACAGTCTCGCCGACAAGATGGGCGCGGCCGTGGGCGCCTCGCGCGCTGCAGTCGATGCTGGCTATGCGGCCAACGACATGCAGGTAGGGCAAACCGGCAAGATCATCGCACCCGATATCTACCTCGCCTGCGGTATTTCCGGCGCGATCCAGCATCTGACCGGCATCAAAGACGCACGCACCATCGTCGCCATCAACAAAGATCCTGAAGCGCCAATCTTTGAAGTTGCCGACTACGGGCTCGTGGGCGATCTCTTTCAGGTGGTACCGGAATTCGAGAAGCTGATCTCGAGCGACAGCTGAAGACCCAGCGTACGGGTCGGGCCTTTATCGCGCTGCTCGGGATCGCAAGTGCGCTCTCCGCGTTCGGCATGGCGAGCGTGGTGCCGGCGCTGCCGCTGCTTGCCAACTCCTTGCAGGCGGATTACGCCGCCGTGCAGTTCGTGGTCTCGGCCTACCTGCTTGGCCTCGGACTTTGCCAGCCCATTCAGGGCCTGTTGAGCGATCGCCACGGGCGCCGTCCCGTATTGCTGGCGGGCTACAGCTTGTTTCTGCTTGCCAGTCTCGCAGCGAGTCTCGCGACCGAGATCACCATGGTCATCGTGGCCCGCTTCTTTCAAGCAATGGGCGTGAGTGTGGCGACCGTGGTCACCCGCGCGATCGTTCGCGATTCCTTTGCACCGGGTCCAGCCGCCACCGCACTGTCGTTCATCACCGCGGTGATGGGCGTGGCGCCAGTCTTGGCGCCGCTCGTTGGCGGGCTCGCGAGCGAGGCCGCCGGGTGGCGCGGAATTTTTTGGCTGCACGCGGCGGTAGCAGCCTGCGTACTCGCCCTGCTCGCTTCGCAATTGCGCGAAACTCGCCCGCTCGACAGCGAACCCATGAGCTTTAGCGAACTGCTGCGCGGTGCACGAGTGCTGCTGGGCGAGCGCGGCTTCATGGGCCACTCGCTCACTTACAGCAGCGCAAGTGCCGGCGGCTTCATTTTCATCACTATCGGCGCCGCGCTCTATGAAAAACTGTTTGCGTTATCGAGCAGCGTGTTCGGTGCGCTGTGGTCGGGCCTGGCGATCAGCTACGTGATGGGCGCAACGGCCGCCGGTCACTTGTCGCGCCGCAGCGGGGTCTGGCAAACCACGCGAATCGGCCTTGCCTGCAACGTGATCGCGACCAGCCTGTTCATCGTGGCTGCGTTCCTCAGCGTACCGAGTTTGGCCCTTTATAGTGGTTCACTCGGCCTGATGATGGTCGCCAACGGCATTCTCTCGCCCGTGTCGCTCGCCGGCGCAGTCGAAGACAACCCGCAGCTCGCCGGTGTCGCGGCAGGGCTCTCGAGTTCGATCGCCATGCTGCTCTCGATGGTAAGTGCCATCCTCACCGGCGTGCTCTACGACGGCACGGCGCGTTGGTGCGCGGGCCTCATGGCCATCGCCTGTGTCGTTTGTTGGTGGGCTGCGCATCACGCCCACCGCGCCCGCATCATCGGAACCTAGCTTGTTGCAACAACCCGGGTAAGCGGAGAACTCCCATGCGCGTCAGACCTTCGTCCTCGTATGCGGTGCTGGCGAAAAGAGCATCGCGCCTTGCAGGCCGTCCCAGCACCTTCAATCTGGCGGTTCTGGTGCTCGTGGTCTGGTTGGTGACGGGCCCAATGTTTGGCTTCAGCGACACTTGGCAGCTTGTCATCAACACGGGCACGACGATCGTGACTTTTTTGATGGTTTTTTTGATTCAGAACACACAGAACCGCGATACCGAGGCGCTGCACATCAAGCTCGATGAGCTGATTCGCGCCACCCAGGGCGCGCACAACGCACTGCTTGATCTCGAGGAACTCGAGGAGCGCCAATTGGATGAATTTCGCGCGCGCTACATCGCCTTGGCAAAATCGGCCCGCGAGCAGCGCGAACGCGGCGCCGTGGATACCGATACGCCCGAGGCCTTGTGATTTTGACAGCGCCCTTCCAGTAAGCACTGGTTTTCGAAGCGCGCGGCGCTATTTGACGGCGCCAGGGTCAGCCCCGACGCGCACCAGCGCCTTGCCAAAGTTTTGGCCGCGCATCAGACGGCAGAAAGCCTCGGGTGCTTGCGCCAAACCCTCGGCGATGTCCTCGCGCCAGCTGAAGCTGCCCTCACGTATCCACCGCGAGAGCACGCGCTGCATCTCCGGAAATCTTTGCATGTGATCGTAGACCACAAGCCCCTTCATCGTCGCCCGCGCACCGACGATGGGCCCGAGCCAAGGGCCCGGAGGCGGTGTATCCATGCTGTAGGCTTCGATCATGCCGCAGAGCACGATGCGCGCGCCCAGCGCGAGATTGCGCGTCACGGCCTCGAGCGTGCTGCCGCCCACGTTATCGAAATAGGCGTCGATGCCGTCCGGGCAAGCGGCTTTTAGGGCCGCAGCGAGCTCGCCGTCCTTGTAGTTGACGCAGGCCTCGAAACCGAGCTGACGCACCGCGTAGTCGCACTTTTCTTTAGAGCCGGCGATACCGACCACACGTGCGCCCATATGTCGCGCAATTTGTCCTGCCGCGCAGCCGACCGGTCCAGCGCACGCCGAAACCACGAAGGTTTGTCCCGGCAGCGGTTGCGCCAGAAAAATGGTGCCGGCGTAAGCCGTCATACCTGGCATGCCCAGCACGCCGAGCGCACTGGCGATCGGCGCCATCGCGGGATCGATGCGGCGTACGCCCTGCCCCGTGCTCAACGCGTACTGCTGCCAACCATTGCGTACCGCGACGATATCGCCCGGCTTGTAGTCGGCATGCTGCGACTCGATGACCTCGGCGACGGTCTCGCCCACCATAACATCGCCAGAGGCCAGCCGATCTTGGTAGATCTGACTGTTCTTCATGACGTTGCGGTAGTAGGGATCGAGCGAGAGGTAAATTGTTCGCGATAAAAACTGGCCCTCTCCCGGAACCGGGATGGCCGTGTAGTCAGCGCCGAAGTCCTCGGGGACCGGAAGGCCCCGAGGACTGCGTGCAAACGTGATGCGCTGGTTGCGGTCGCTCAAAGCTGAGCGAGCACGTACTCGGCGCTCGAAACTTCGAACTTGCCCGGCGCTTCGACGTTGACCTGCGTGGCAACGCCATTCTTGGCGATGATCGCGAAACGCTGACCGCGCATACCCATGCCAAAGCCGCGCGCGTCGAGCTCGAGACCGAGCGCACGCGCGTAGTCGCCATTGCCGTCGGCGAGCATCGCCACCTTGTCGCCGACATTGCTGGCCTTGCCCCAGGCGTTCATGACGAACATGTCGTTGACGGACACGCAGACGATCGAATCGACGCCCTTGGCCTTGAATGCGTCGGCGTGCTGCACGAAACCCGGCAGGTGCTTGGCATCGCAGGTCGGGGTGAAGGCTCCCGGCACCGAGAACAACACCACCGTCTTGCCCGCAAACAGCGCCTCGGCGCTCACTTCCTTCGGGCCCTCGGCAGTCATTTGCTTGAACGTACCCGCAGGCATCTTGTCACCGGCCTTCATGGTCATGGAATTGCTCCTGGATGAAAAACTGGCGTTATCTTACCGCACGAATCTCTCAGCCGTAGGGCCGATGCAGGTATTGCCCCATGGGCTTGCCGACCGGCTTGCCATTGTCATAGATCAGTCGTCCACGCAGATAAGTGCTGGTCACCGTGGCCGACATCTCCATGCCTTCGAACACCGAATACCCTTGGTCGGATTCGGAGGTCTTGTTGCCGGCAACAAAACTCTTGTTGGGGTCGACCAAGACGATGTCGGCATCGAAACCCGGTGCGATATCACCCTTACCCTTGAGTCCGTAGCGTCGGGCGGCAGTCCAAGAGGTCAGTTCAGCGATGCGGTTGTACGACAAACCCCGCGGCTTGCCCTCGGTAATCAGCGCCGAGAGCATGAACTCGGTGCCGCCAAAACCGGACTTCGCCATGAAAATGTTCTTCTTGTCTTTCTTGCCGAGCTTCATTTCGGCGCGGCAGCAAGCGTGATCGGAGCAAACCCAATCGAGCTCACGATCGATCAGTGCCTCCCAAAGAAATTTGACGTCGGCGCGCGAGCGGATCGGCGGATTGACCTTGGCGAGATTGCCGACCTTGGCGTCGTAGTCGAGACAAAGGTGCGCAATGGTCACTTCGCGACGGAAATCGACATGTGGGAACGCCTTTTTCATTTTCATTGCCGCCTCGACCGCCTTACGCGAAGTGAGATGCAGCAGATTGATATTGGGGCAGTTCGTCTCGTGTGCGAGATATGAAGCGATCGTGATCGCGAGTCCCTCCGAGTGCGGCGGTCGGGCCGCGCTATAGGCCCGCAAGCCCGAGAGCGGCAGGCAGTCGATGCACTCGGGATCGTGGGTTTCGCCCGTGAGATAGGTGTCGAGGTCGGTGACCTTCGCCCCGCCCTCGACCATGCGCGTGTAGGCGCTCAGGAGGTCGGCGAGTTCGCAGTGCAGGCTGACCGAGATGGAATCTTTGATCTTGGGGCTGCGCAACATGGCGCGGTGTACGCCACGCATGACGAATTCAAAGTGCGCGATGTCGTACTTCTCGTCTTCACCGATCATCAAAAATTCGCGCTGCGAGTTCGAGGCGCCGTGCAGGCCATAACCGCCATAGAACATGAAAATCTTGAACGAGGTCACACCGAATTTGTTGATCAGCATGTCGATCTCGCCGATGTGTGTGCGATCGAGAGGCGCGAGGTGATAAGCGTAATCGACCCAGAAGTTGTCCTTCGAGGCCGCCAGCACCTCGGGATAGACCTCGGCGTAGGGACCGCCGCGCTCCATGTAATAGCCGCCGGTACGCATGTAATTGAGGCTCGAGGTCACGCCGCCCTGCGCCGCCGCCAAGCTCTCGCTGCGAGCGTCCGCGGACAGCGGCCCGTAAATGCCAGTGTGCATATGCGGGTCGACCAAGCCCGGAAACGCCAGTTTGTTTTTGCCATCGACGACTTCACGCGCCTCAGCGGCGGCGATGCCCTTGGCCAGCTTCACCACCTTGCCGTTGGCGACGGCAATGTCGAGTTTTTCGACGGTGGTTTTGCGTGGACGCGCCACGCGCACGTTCTTGATCAGCAGGTCGTATTTCTTGGGCTTCTCGGCCATGGGGCACCTGTCGGTAAAAATCGGCTGGAATTATGCAGAAGGCGCCAGTCGCTCGAAGGCTTGCCAAAGGCGACGTCTACGCTTCGGGCAGCGCGCATCGGCAGCCGATGTCTTAGACCAAATCCCGCGCCACGCGAAAACCGAAATAACTGTAGCGCGCATCGACGGAATCGCGACCGCGAAAGGTCAGTCGGTTGCGACTTGGACGAGTCATCCAGCCACCACCGCGCACCGTCCATTTGGCGCAATCCGCCCCCCCTGCGACCGCGCTGCCATTGCGCGGTGTGGTGTCGTAGGTTTCTTGATAACAATCGGCCGTCCACTCCCAAACGTTGCCGATCATGTCGTACAAGCCAAAAGCGTTCGGCTTGAAGCGCGCGACTGGGGCGAGCTCGGCATAGCCATCTTCGCAGTCGGCGTAGCCCCAACCGAAATCAAGCTGTCGCCGCGCGCTGCGATCGTAGGCATTGGCGTAGCCACAGCCGAGATCGGCGTTGTTACCCCAAGAATAAATCCCGCGGCTCCCGGCACGCGCTGCATATTCCCACTCGGCCTCACTCGGCAAGCGGTAGGTCTTGCCCGCAATGCGCGAGAGCCACGCCGCATAGGCACGCGCATCGGCGTGACTCACGCAGACCACAGGCAGCTCTTCGCTGAGCGGTGTAACGAAACCGGGCGTCTGCCATCCGGCATCGCGGCGATCATCCCAGCCGACCCGCTCGCCTTTGACGATCTTGTCGGCTTGCACGCGACAGCCCGCAGGCACTTGATATCCCGTCGCCGCGACGAACTTGCGAAACTCGGCCACGGTGACCTCGGTAGACGCGAGCGCAAAAGCGCGTATTTTGACTTCGTGAATCGGCCCCTCGGAGCGCCCCGCTTCACCATCGTCCGAGCCCATCATGAAACGACCGCGCGGTACGACCACGAGTTCGGGGCACTCG
The DNA here is from genome assembly GCA_016874175.1 of Gammaproteobacteria bacterium. GTDB lineage: Bacteria > Pseudomonadota > Gammaproteobacteria > Steroidobacterales > Steroidobacteraceae > UBA964. Next base: position 26,739 of record VGUP01000005.1, read on the forward strand.
GCACAGTCGCGAATAGTGTTCGGGGCAGCAGCCGCGAGCTGAGTCGGCAGCAGTACGGCAAAAACTGCCAAACAAAGAATTCGGGGAAGGCTGGCCATCTGCGGGAGCACCTCTGATTGAAAACCGCGTGGATTCAGCTGCGAGCTTCGAGCTGCATGTGGTATTGGTAGGCGTCGGCACGATACAGCGCCACCACCCGCTCGACCGGCCGGTCGTGGCTGTCGAACACCGTGCGCGCCAACCGCAAGAGCGGCGCGCCGACCTCGATCTCGAGTGCCTTGGCTGCCTCCACACCCGCGAGCGTCGCGCCAATATATTGATCGGCTCTGGCGAGCGTGATCCCCGCCGTACCCAACAACTCGAACATCGGTTGTCGCGCCATTTCTGCGGCGTTGACCCGACGCGCGACATCAAGCGGCACGAAAGTAGTGATGAGCCCGAGCGGCGCACCCTGCACCGTTCGCACGTGGGTAGCCCGTTGCACCAGCTCGCCGTCCTCCAGGAGCAGCGCTGCGCGAGTCTCCTCGTCGGGCGAAATCTCGATGATGCGCAAATCCACCACCTCGGTGGCTGCAGCAAAACCCGCGACCCGACTGCGCACCTGATTGAGGTCGGCCGAGGCGGCAGTACGCGAGGCGGATAACTGGACGAAGGTACCCCTGCCCTGCTGCCGCACCAGCCAGCCTTCTCGACAAAGATTGTCGATGGCCTTGCGCACCGTGATCCGCGATACCTCGAAGCTCTCGCAGAGCTGCGGCTCGGTGGGGATGCGATCGCCCGCCTTGTAGGTGCCGTCGCGTACCCAGCTACGCAGCGTGACATACACTTGGTGATAGCGCGGCGAGGCAATCGAACGCAGTGCGCCGCTCGCACCCTCATTTTTTCTTTGCGCTGCTTTTTGCGCCATCAGTCGAGCACCAATCCACCCGACACATTCATCACCGTGCCGGTGACGAAAGCCGCCGACGGGCTCGTGAGGTAATCGATGGCATGCGCGACATGCGCAGGCTCGCCGATCGCACCGAGCGGCACGGCGTTTTTGAGGCGATCAATGGTTTCGGACGGAAAGCGTCCGGTCACCATCGGCGTGGCGATCGGTCCGGGCGCGAGGCAGTTCACGCGTATGCCCTCGGCGGCCCACTCTTTGGCGAGATACCGAGTCAGATTGAGGATGCCGGCTTTGGCCACCGCATAGGCCGGACCCGAGAGCGCACTACCCCCGTTGAGTCCATTGGTCGAAGACGTCAGCGTCAACGTACCGCGGCTCGCCGCGAGGGCCGCGTGGGTCGCCTTGGCGATCAAAAAAGCCGAGGTGAGATTGGTGTCGAGGACATGCTGCCAATCCTCGCGACTCACGCTGTCTAGCGGCCCACTGCCGGCAATGCCCGCCAAATGCACCACGTGATCGAGCCTGCCGAGCTCGCCAAGGACGCGCGCAATGACGGCGATGATCGCCGACTCGTCGGTGACATCGAGGCTGGCCACGGTGAGCGGCGCGCCACAGGGGATCTCGGCCAGCGCGCGATCGGTAGCCACCACGCGCATGCCGCGTTCGCGCAGCCTCGCCACCGTCGCGCGGCCGAGTCCGCCCGCAGCCCCGGTAATCAGCGCGACCGGCGTGCCTGGCTTGGCCACGGTCGATTAGGCCGCCTTGCGGGTGACCAACTGGGCGTGGATCCCATCGAGCATCGAGAAACGCATCTCGGCCGAGGCGCGCACTGCGGCGATCGCGAGCTCTTGCAAAGCCGGCGTGGTCGCATACCGATCGGTGAGCTCGAGCCCAACATGCGCGTGCTCAGTGTCACCCTCGATGTGAACGATAAAAAACTCGAGGTCGTCATCACTGAAGCCCATCTTGTGCATGGCGGCCACATACTTTGGGTAGAGCGTCGGCAATTGACCCTCGAGCGCAACCATGATGCCCGCGCAGGACTCGCCGAGCGGCCGAATCGTCGAGAGTTCCCAGAGCCACGAGCGCATAGCGCGAGTTGTTGGCAGCACTTCGCCGTTTTGCTCAGCGCGCAAGATCCGCTCGTCACTCACGCCGCAAGCGCGCGCGAATTTACGCAGCAAATCGGGGTGTCGCTTTCCCGGACAGGCCGGCATTTCTTCGCCTAACAGATTTTCGAGCAGGTGCTGTCGGGCATCGAGATCCGGCAAGCGCGCGTACAACGCTGCGAACTGCTGCGGAATCTGATCGATGTAATAGAAGTGTTGGATTGCCCATTCACCAAGTTGCGCTCGCGACAACTCGCCCGCCGCCCAGGCGCGACTGAACGGATGACCGCCACCATGCTTAGGCTGACGTGCCCCCTCTAGAGCGCCAAAGAAATCTTTTTGGTTTAACAATACACTCATAAGTTCACACTCCTTATCCTTCAAAGATCGTTCAAAACTTTGGCCAAGCGGTATCCGTCGCCTTACTCAACCACGCCTTCGCTCGCCGCAAGGACTCAGTAGGGACGGTCGCGACCGGCGGATAGGCCTCGGCTCCCGTGCCGCGCGCTGCCGGCGGTATGGTCGCATCGATTCCCATCTTGGTGACCGTTGAGACGCCCTCGGGCAGCGACGGGTCGAGACTCGAACCCGACAGACCCGCAACACTGATCGTGTCGCGATCCCACCGGACCCTTGTCGCCAGCGCCCAAAGCATGGTGTCGTTATCGAAAATATCGATGTCCGTATCGACCGCAATGACGGTTTTGACGCGTCGATAAGCAAGAGCCGCCATCAACGCATCGCGGGCCTCGCCCGGTCCTGGCTCGCTCAGTTGCAGATAAGCGTGAAAGCGGCGGCCTTCGGTCGGTACATGCACGTTGACGATCGAGGGCGCCACCGCCTTGATGAGCTCGAACAACTTGCCCTCCATCGCCATGTTGTCGGGCACCAGCATGTCGGTGAGGCCAGAGCCGTAATCGTGATAGATCGCATCGCATCGTCGCGTGATACAACGGACATCGACGAGAGGTGCTTTCACCTGCCCACCGAGGTAACCGGTGTATTCACCGAAGGGGCCATCGTCGACGCGCTCGCCGGGCGGCACGAAACCTTCGATCACGATCTCGGCATCGGCAGGCACCATTATTTTGTCGCCATGCAGCACTGAGGGGACAAGCCGCAACGGTTTGCCGAGCACACCTCCCGCCGCTGCCCAGTGACTTTCGGGATATTTGAGCTTCGCCTGCGTACCAAGGAGGACCGCCGGATGGTGACCGATCCAGAAAGCGACCGGCGCCGACTCGCCGCGCGCATGAAATTTGCGCAGGTTGCGTGCGTTGTGGCTCGCGGGATAAGGGAGCCAAGTCATGCGCTGCGGGCCCTGCACCCAGCAACGCTGGATGGCGGTGTTGTCAACACCGGAATCCGGGTCATAGGTCGTCGCATGGGCTGCCGTCAGGTACGGGCCAGGCTCAAGTTCGTGCTGCGTCAGCACCGGCAAGTCGTGCAGGCTGGCGGCGGAGCCCTGCAGCACTATCTCCTGTACGGGGGCGTTGGCTCGGGCCACATGCTCGGGTTCGATCGAGGCCCTTGTGCGGGTCGCGAACCACTGAGCCGTTTGCCGATGATCGGGAATCCCCAGCGCCTTCGCGGTCAACTCCCGACTCGCGGTCAAATTGAGGACCACCGGGATCGCCGTCGGCTGACCGTCGAGGCTCGGGACCTGGCGTGCAACCACCACGGGATAGCGACGCTGTCCATCGAGCACATGCTGCAGCGCGGTCAAATCATGGCGAGGCGCCACCGGGTCAGGGAGCTCCCAGACCACTGCGGCGTGCTCGGCAAGGAATGACCGAAGGTCGCTCATGAACTGGATCCAGACGTCGTAATATTGGCGCTGTGCATTGTGCACGAAAATTCGTTATAGTGATAGGATGATTGCCTATAAACTGGTGCGCGACACAGCAGCGAAAAATCGACCAACACTTCGGAGGACGCCGAATGAGAAAGACGAGACTTAGCTATCTCGCCCTGAGCATCGCGATTGCGGTCGCGAGCGCACTTTCAAGCCAAGCCGCCGCCCAACAAGGCGCCGATGCGGCCGATGATCTCGCCCTCGAAGAAATTGTGGTGACGGCACGTAAGCGCGAGGAATCGCTGCAAGACGTGCCGCTGACGGTGACCGCTGTCACGGCCACGCAAATCGCCGAACTCGGCATCAAAGACTCGCGCGATCTTGCTCTCTTTACCCCGGGTTTCTCGAATGTGGCCTCATTTGGACGCAGTCCACTGGAGCGTCCAACTATTCGCGGCCAGTCGAATATCCTCGGCGCGGCCAACGCGTCATATTTCGTTGATGGAGTGTACCTCTCGGGCAGTGCCTCAAACACCGAGACCGCCAACCTTGAGCGCATCGAAGTTATTAAGGGCCCGCAGGCAGCCCTCTTCGGTCGCGCCACTTTCGCGGGAGCCATCAACTACGTAACCCGCAAGCCCTCCGAAGAGTTCACCGGACAAGTTACCGGTACCGTCGGTCAGTTCGATCAAAGAGACATTACCGCCTTCATGAGTGGCCCGATCATCGATGGCAAACTCAATTTTTATCTTTCTGGCACCCGCACGGAAATTGGCGGTTTCTACAATAACCCGCTTGATTCACGTGACGATCTTGGCGCCGAGCAAACCGATGCCATCACCGGCAAGCTAAGATGGCGCCCTGCCGAGGGCATCGACATCAGTGCCCTTGTGACCTACGCAGAAGACAAGGACGGCCCCCCCGCCCTGGCTCTGCAGGGTCGTGAATTTAATAACTTCAATCTGCTAGATCCCGTAGCTCGCCCACGCTCTCGAGGCTACTACCGAGGTGTTGTTCAACCGACCGAGAAGTTGGCTATCGCCCAATTTACGAACCTTTTCCCGGACCCAGGCTCCCGCCGCGATCGAGTGCGTGGAGCGCTAACGGCAACACTCTTGTCCGACAGCGGATACGAACTTGTCTCCACTACAGGGTACAGCGAGGAAAATTATGGGGTTCAGATCGACGTGTCATACGCCGGTTATAACCCGGGTTTTCTTGCGCCGCCACCGCCGGCAGCGACGCCCTTAGTGGCGCAGTTCTCCTCGTCGGGTAGTTTCCAGCGCATTCAGGGCGAAGAGCGCCGAGACCTTTCGCAAGAATTGCGTCTCAGCTCACCGGTGGATCGCGGCTTCCGCTGGACAGTGGGAGCGTATTACTTTGCCGCGGCGGATGATGCCGTTCGTGACGATAAATTATACAGCACCGGTGCGTTGATTGTGCCAAACGGAGCAGCGACACTGACTTATCGAGATATTAAGAACACTGCCACCTTCGGTAGCCTCGAGTACGACATCACCGACAAATGGACGGTTACCGCCGAGGCGCGGCAGGCTAAAGAAGAGATTGAGCAACAGTCCGAGGCGTTCGCCGCCAATGCGATAGCACGAACCCCCGGACGCACTTTTAATGGAACGTTTGAGAGTTACACGCCGCGTTTCACGGTTCGGTACAAGCCCAATGAGGATCTCTCGCTGTTCGCCAATTTCGCCCAGGGCACCAAACCAGGTGGCTTTAATAGCGCAGGCGTTTTGCCGCTGCTTGAAGCGCTAGGTAAGTCGGCTGCGGTTAAGGAAGAGGACTCGGAGGTTATCGAACTTGGTGCCAAGTTCAACTGGGGGCAGCGCTTCTCTGGATCGGTCACTGGCTTTGATATCAAGCTCACCAATCAGCAGCTGACACAAAATATTGTTGCCGTTGTTAACGGGGTGGCGATCGCGAACTCGTTCATTGAAAACGTGGGCAAAACGAGCTCCAAGGGCATTGAGCTTGAGTTCAACGCAATCGTCACAGACAGTCTGCGCATCAGCCTGGGCGGCGCCCTCATCGACGCAACGTTTGATGAATACATCAATTCGGATCAAGCGGATCTGTACAGTAACCGACCCGCCACCGCGTTCACGGCGGTCTCTGCAGCTAACCCACGCGGCTGTGGCACTCTTGGCGCATCGGTTGCCGCAAATGCTGCAGCCTGTGCTGCATTGCGCGCGCAGGACAACATCGAGTTTGGTAATGTCGCCGGCAATCGCACGCCGCGGTCACCAAAGTGGAATGGGTACATCACTTCGCGATACACCCGCCCGCTCGACGATGACATGAGGCTGGTGGTCGGTGTCGATCTCACGGCCGAAGGCTCTAAGTTCGCGCAGCTGCATAACCTTGCGGAGACGGGAGCCCGAACCTACGTTAACGCGCGCGCCGCGGTCGAGACTGACACCTGGAACGTGACACTCTGGGGTCGTAACATGAATGATGACGACACCGCGCTCGATATTCTTCGTTATGTCGACGGTCGTGGGCTTCCAGGAGCTGCTTGGGTGGCCACGCGTGGCTTTGTGATCTCGCTTCCAAAGCCACGACAGTTCGGTCTGACGGCCACGTATAAGTTCTAAAACTTGCTGTTACCTTTCGCTAGTTGCTGGTCAGTTGATTGGTTCGTAGCGTAAGTCACGACATGCTGGCGCAGCCGACCGCGGAAGAGGCGGCGCGCCAGCAGTTCGTGGTGGCCTTCAAGCAAGCGCTCAACAAGGGTCTGCGCAGCAGCCAAGCGGCGCTGTTCGACAAAGTCGTGGCACCGGCTTGGCGCGAGCAGCACGGTCGGGCGCCCGAAACGCGCGCGGAGATTCGCGCGGCGATGCAGGCCGACCCGGCGTATCGCAGTTGGTCCTCGCTGGCGCGTGCCTCGCAAGAGCAAATGTGGATCGCGGTTGGCGACAGCGTCTTCAGAGAAGCCCCACGACTCGCGGCGACGGCGGCCGCGCTCGATGCCGCACCGACCCGCCGCGGCTCGCTGCATCTCGATCTCGAATTCGTACCACCGCGCGGCGTCACTGCCGTCGACATTCACCTGCAGACTGGCGGCTACGCCCTCGATCTCGGTGATGGCGATTGCTCCGCGGGCGCGCTCTACGAATCGGGCGGCAACCTTTACGCTTTTGGTCAAGGGATCAGCCGCAACGACAGCAAGGCAGCGCACGTCCAGCGATTCATTGCCGAACGCTTTCCGCACCTCAAACCCCAAAGAATTCTCGACATGGGCTGCTCGGCAGGTTCGGCGAGCGTGCCGTATGCCGAAGCCTTCCCCGATGCCGAGGTCCACGCCATCGACGTCGGCAGCGGCATGCTGCGCTATGCGCATGCCCGCGCCGAGGCGCTCGGTGCCGCCGTGCATTTCCATCAGATGGATGTCGCCGCAACCCGGTTTGCCGACCAATCCTTCGATCTCGTCGTCTCGCATAACTTGATGCACGAGATCTCCGCGCCCACGCGGCGCGGCATGCTGCGCGAAAGCCTTCGCCTATTGCGACCCGGCGGTGTCTGCGTGCATCAGGATATTCCGCTCCGCTATCAAGGCATGGCGGAATTCCGCAAGTTCGAGATGTCCTGGGACACCCTCAACAATAACGAGCCCTACTGGGAGGTCTACGCCAACGCCGACCTCGAGCCCGAATTGTTGACCGCAGGGTTCGCCAAAGATTGCATTCATGTCGGCAGCCTGCCCGCCCGCGAAGGCACGCTGCCCTGGTTTGTCGCCTGTGCCTGGAGACCATTGTGACGGTAAGGATTTCCCGTAGTTTCCCCATCAACGAACACGTCACAAGCTTCATCGACGGCGCACCGGTCACCAGCAAAGCGAAGGGTCACGATATTGAGGTCGTCAATCCAACCACCGAACAAGTCATCAGTCGCTTGCGCGAAGCGGACGCCGCAGAGGTCGATGCTGCCGTCACCGCGGCGCGGCGCGCCTTCGATTCCGGTCGCTGGCCGCGCATGGATATCACCGAGCGCAAGGACATCCTCTACTCGATTCGTGATCACCTGCGGAAAAACGCCGAAGAACTCGCTTACCTCGAGTGTCTGAACACCGGCCTGCCCCTGCACAGCGTCGCCGTGCATGTGCAACGCATGGCGCGCAACTTCGAATTCTTTGCCGAAGTCGCGAGCAACGTCCACGGCGAAACCTACACCCAGACCGCCGGCTATCTGACCTACGTCACTCGCGAGCCCAAAGGGGTTGCCGGCTGCATTGCGCCGTGGAATGCCCCGCTCGCGCTTGCTTCGATGCGCGTCGCAACTTGCATTCCCTGGGGCAATACCTGCGTGCTCAAGCCCTCGGAATACACGCCACTCTCGATGCGGCGCATGGTCGAGATCTTTCACGAAGCCGGTCTGCCGCCGGGCGTGGTCAATCTGGTCAACGGACGCGGCGCCGTGACCGGCGATGCACTGGTGAATCACCCGGGCATCGACATGGTCGGCTTCACTGGCGGTACCTCGACGGGTCGTGCGATTGCCGCCACCGCGGGGCGCAACCTGAAGCCGGTCGCGCTGGAACTCGGTGGTAAATCCGCGAACATCATTTTTGATACGGCCGATGTCGAACGCGCGCTCGATGGCGCGCTCGCCGGCATCTTCGGCAACAACGGCCAACAATGCCTCGCGGGCTCGCGAATCCTGGTGCAGCGCGGGATCGCCGATGCTCTGATCGAACGCTTCGTCGCTCGCGCCAAAAAAATCCGACTCGGCGACCCTCTGTTGCCGACCACCGAAATCGGTCCACTGGCCTTTCGTCAACACATGGAGCGCGTACTGTCTTTCGTCGATATCGCCAAGGCCGATGGCGCCACCTTGCTCACGGGCGGCAAGCGCTCGGCAGTGCACGACAAGGGCTGGTTTATCGAACCGACGGCGGTGATGGCGCCCACCAACGATGCACGAGTCTGCCAGGAAGAAATCTTTGGCCCGTTCGCCACTTTTCTCACCTTCGATACGCTGGATGAAGCCATTCGCATTGCCAACGATTCGAAGTTCGGACTCGTCAATTATGTGTGGTCGGAAGATCTCAATACCGTGATGCGCTGCTCGCGCGACATTCGCGCCGGCACAGTGTGGGTCAACACGCCGATGATGCGCGAACTGCGCGCGCCTTTCGGGGGTTACAAGGAATCGGGCATCGGTCGCGATGGCCCGCAGGCTAGCCTCGAGTTTTTCACCGAACTGAAGGCGACTATCATCCCGATCGACCCGGTGAAGATGCACCGCTACGGCGCCTCGTGAGCGCGGCTTTGCGCTTGAGCGCAGGCTTGTGCAGCCCCGGAAACTGATTCGACAGGGTCATCGACCCGGCCTGCACGTTCTGGATGAAATTGACGAGCACCCCGTTCGGGTCGCGCAAGGTCATTTCCTTGGATAGCACCTGACGCTCGGCAATTTCGAGCAGGGTTGGCGGGCAAAGAATTCGCAACTTCAACTGCTTTGCGCCGCGATGTACGGCATCGACATCGGGCGTATGAAAGACGAGACAAGCCTCGCCTGCATTGGCCTGCGCGAGTGAGGGTTGACGCACCCGCGGTGGCGAGGGTCGCTGCAACTCGAACAGCCCAACCATGCCCCAATCGACATCCTCCGATTGCAGGATGATCCAACGTATCGCCCCCGGCGGTACGCCGAGCAGTTTGAAGATGGCGGGCACTTCCTTGCCCATCTTGCCCTGCACCCAGACATCGAGCCCGAGCACATCACGATAGAAGCGCAAGGACTTGTTCATGTCGGTGACGATGATCGCGGTACGTTTGAGCGGCGTGACGAGTGACATGGGCGACTCCCCTGCGACGGTGATACTCTGCATCGAGTTGCTGCATCAAGGCTTAGGCTGCGATGTTAACGGAGCTCAACATGATCGAGCCGTGGAATCTCACAGTCGTGCAACCGGCGGTCAAGCCGGTCTTCAAGGGTGACGCGCCGCTGCGTCGCGACGCTCTCCGCGAAAATCTCGAGCGCGCCTGTCAACACGTGCGAACCGCACAACGTTATTCCCGCAGTAAGGTCGTCGTCTTCCCGGAGTTTTTTTTGCATGGCTTTCAGCCGGGACGCAGCAACGCCGATTGGATTGGCGCCAGTCTGCGCCTCGATGGTCCGGAGCTCGCGCAGCTTGGCGCAGCAGCCAAGGCCGCAGGCTGCTACGTCGCCGGCATGATCTATGAAGTGCTCGACGAATTCCCTGGCCGCTTCTGGAATACCGCCGTCATTCTCGATCCGCAGGGCAAGGTCGCCCTGACCTACCGCAAGCTCTACGCGATGACCGGCAAGACACGCCCTGGCGATGTCTATGACGAATACATTCGTCGCTACGGTGGCCCCACTGCACTCTTTCCGGTACTGCGTACGCCGTACGGAAATCTCGGCTGCCTGGTCTGCTACGACATCAACTTTCCCGAGGTTTCGCGCTGTCTTGCACTCAATGGCGCGGAGATTCTGTTGCACATCTCGAGCGAAGGGCGCAGTGGCTATCACTTGCCCGACGGGGGTTGGGAACTCGCACGTCGCGTCCGCGCCTATGAAAACCACGCCTATCTCGCGATGTCGAATTGCGGTCCGAATGTCGACGGAGAAGCGCCGGAAGATGTGTCGCATGGTCACTCGCAAGTGATCCATTTCGACGGCAAAGTGCTCAACATGGCCGAATCGGCTGGGGAAACTTTGATCACCGCCGAAATCGACATCGAGGCTCTGCGCCGCCGACGTTCGCGTGCCAGCCTCAATTTTTTGGCCGAACTGTCGACCGGCATTCACGCACCGATCTACGCTGCGGCGCGCCACTGGCCGCTCAATGGTTGGGCGGACGCGCCGGGCACCGGCGTCGCCGAAAATCGCCAAGTCGAAGCGGAAGTCATCGCCGATCTCACACGCCGCGGTGTACTCGTCGCCCCTACACGCGTCGAAGCAGCGACTGCCGGACGGTTGCCGCAACAGGAATGAACGCGCGACTCGGGCGTCCGCGCTGGACGGAATATCTGCCATGGTTGCACGCGGCGTTCGCTGCGCTGCTTCTGCTGCAGACACTGCCCGCGCAGGCCAGTGGCATTTTGCGCACCGGTCATCCCGGCGAACCCGATTCCCTCGATCCGCACACCTCGGTCGCAGCGCCCGCACTGATCGTGCAGAACGACTTGTTCGAGAGTCTGCTCACGCTTGATGCACGCGGTCGACCGGTTCCGGGCGCTGCGCAGCGCTACGCGGTCAGCGCCGATGGTCGGGTGTACACCTTCACGTTGCGCAAAGACCTGATGTACTCGGACGGCAGACCGATTACCGCCGCTGATTTTGTCTGGTCGATTCGCAGGCTCGCCGACCCGGCAACGGCATCAACGGGTCTTGCCGCCTGGATCGATCTTTTGGAGAACGGCCGCGCCATCCTGCGCGGTGAGCGCTCGCCGAATACTTTGGGCGTCGATGCGCCCGACGAGCGTACCGTGCGCATCAGGTTGACCGCCGCCGCACCGTGGTTCCCGTCGATTGCTGCGTTTCCCGTGTTTGCGCCCCTACCACGACATGTCATCGAGCGCCACGGGCGCGCGTGGACGCGTCCCGAGAATATGGTGGTCAACGGCCCGTTCATGCTCGAGAGCTGGACACCCGGTCAAGCGGTACGCGTTCGCAAAAATCCGCGCTTTCACGCCGCACCAAGTGTTCGTCTCGACGGCGTCGAGTACTTCTCGGTTAGCGATCAAAATACAGGCGTACGCTTGTTCCTCGACGGTCGACTCGATACGGTGACAAACTTTCCACCCGAAAAGCTCGACGACCTGCGACGCACTCGCCCGCGCGAGCTGCGGCTCGCGCCTTCGCTCGGCGTGACGGCTTACGTCTTCAATCATCGATTACCGAAGTTTCGTGATCCTCGGGTTCGCGAAGCACTGTCGATCGCCGTCGACCGCCGTATGCTTACGAGCAAAATCGTGCGCGCCGGCGACCAACACGCGCTCGGCATCGTCGCCCCCTCGATCAGCGCGCTGCCGCAAAGCGGTGGCCCGCGCGAGACGGCGCAACTCGAGCGGGCAGGCGCTCTGCTGCGCGCTGCGGGGTATACCAGTGCGCGGCCGCTGGAAGTCGAACTGCTTTATCACACTAGTGAAGAGCACAAGAAGGTCGCGGTGGCGATCGCTGCGATGTGGCAAACGGCCGGAGTCCGCGTCGCCTTGCGTAACGCCGAACGTCAGGTCGTCGAGGCTGCGACCCGCCAAGGTGACTTCGAAATCGTGCGCGCTGCGTGGTTCTCACCCTACCCCGATGCGAGCGGTTTTTTTTCTTATCTGCGCAAAGGCAGCCCCTCAAACGGCGGCGCCTATGAAAACCCGCAGTTCGAAGACACGCTGGAGCGCACTGCGAGTACTGTCGATCCTGCCGAAAGACGCCGCCTGCAACGGCGCGCCGAAGACATCCTGCAACGCGATCATGCGGTGATTCCGCTCTACCATATTGTCAGTCGCCGACTCGTCGCCCAGCGCGTGATCGGCTGGCAGGATGACAACCTCTCGGCAATCAGACCCGCGCGCTGGTTGGACCTGCGGCCCCCCGCTGAAGGACAATGACGACCATGATCGATCTACACACCGTCGCAACCGCTAACGGCTATAAAGCCTCGATAATGCTCGAGGAGGTGGGACTGCCCTATCGGGTCACTGCCTATGATTTGCTCAAGGGCGAAAACTTCAAACCCGAGCTGCTGGCGATCAATCGCGTCGGGCGCCTGCCGGTGATCGTCGATCACGACGTCGAAGGCGAACCGCTGGCGGTGTACGGCTCGGCAGCCATCCTGCAGTACCTCGCCGAAAAAACTGGCCGACTGCTGCCCAAAGAAATACGGGCGCGGGCAAGGGTTCAGGAATGGGTGGGTATCATCGCGAGCGATATCGCTCCCGCCTATAGCGGACAGTTCGTCTTCAACGTCGTCGCTCAGGAAAAACAGCCTTGGGCGATCGCCTTCTACGACCGGCTATGCAGCCGCATGGCGCGAACCCTGGAAGATCAGCTCGCAATCACGCCATTTCTTGCGGGTGACGAGTACAGCATTGCCGATATTCTGGCTTACCCGGTGGCGACCGTCTCGATGAAGCGCTATCCAGGCAACCTCGACGGACACCCGAATATTGCGCGTTGGGCCGCCGTGCTCGGTGCGCGACCCGCCGTGCCGCGCGGCATGTCGGTGCCCTGAGCACGCGCTCAGCCGAGCGAGGGCTTGGTGATGCCAACCCAGGCTGCGATCAACAGCAGCGCCCAAATCGCCAGCACAAAAGGTCGAGTGCGGCTGAAGCCGCGGGTGATCTCGGCCTCGAGCTCGGGGGTCGAACCCTCGGCGAGTACGCGCCGCAAGGCGGGTCCAATGGGCTTGCCGCGCACGCGAATCATGATTCCGCAAAAAATCAGCAGCGCAAACAGCAGAAACTTGATGGCGATCCAGTCGGCAAACAGATGCCCGGTGCCACGGAGACCCTGCCACGCATCCCATAACAGCCCGAGTGACAACACCACCCGCCAACCGAGATCAACGCTGCGCAATTTGTCGGCGCGCGGCGTGCCTTGGTAGTGATGGATGGCCCAAACCATCCAGAGCCATGCCACGGCAATCACCCAGAGAATGATCATGCCGACATCGGGCAAGCGCACCATACC